>NZ_AUTH01000076.1:0-11881 GCF_000497975.1 Pseudoalteromonas sp. TB41
CCCGCCACTGTCGTATATTTCAGCCAATCAAATTAGTAGCTACAAAGTGGTTGCAGGTATTTCTCCGGTAAGCGCGGGAGGCGATAATATTGCAGGGGTGATCGCGGTTAATTTTATTTCACCTCAGTACAGTGAAAGCAAGCAACTTGGCTGGCACTTTGGCTACGTATCAGCCCAATACAATACGCTAGATAACGGCAAAAAGGTAGGCGCGGGCATGCGCATTGCCAGCGACGTATTCAGTTTTAATTATCAAGGTGCGTTTAGCGATGCTAACAGTTATGAAGATGGTAACGGCGATTTAGTGCTCGATACCCTGTACCGCGCGCAAAACCATAGTTTAAGTGCTGCCATGCGCGATGATAAGCAACAATTAGTTATTAAGCTAAGCCATCAAAAAATACCCTATCAAGGCTTTGCTAACCAATATATGGATATGACAGATAACACCAGCTATGGCGCTGTTGCCCAGTATAAGCGTGCTTTTACAAACAGTGAGCTTGAAGCGCAGTTAAATTGGCATAGCGTAAAGCATGAAATGGGCTTTTTCAGCGCAGAAAAAACCGGAAAAATGCCAATGAAAACCGACGCCGAAGATATAAGCACTCAGTTAAAATGGCGATTAGCGCTTGATAACAACAGCCAGTTATTACTCGCCCAAGAGTACCATTATATGAATATTGATGATTGGTGGCCTGCGGTTGAAGGCTCAATGATGATGGGGCCAAATGACTACAACAATATTAATAACGGCCGGCGTCAGCGTATTGCCCTGCTTGCTGAATATGAAAGCCAACTAAATACTCGCTGGTGGTTAAATGCAGGCGTTCGATTTGAAAATGTAATAACCAATACCGACGATGTACAAGCATACAACGCAGGTATGGCCGCTATGAGTGCGATGGCCATGGCGATGCCAAGCGATGCAATGGCCGCTAAAGAGTTTAATGGTCAGAACAAAAAACAAACAGACAACCTAGTCGATGCAAACGTGCTGATTAACTATCAACTAAGCAATAATGACGAGTTACAAATTGGTTTAGCTCGTAAAAATCGCGCACCTAATTTATACGAACGTTACAGTTGGGGGGTGGGAAATATGGCCACTACCATGATAGGTTGGTACGGCGATGGTAATGGCTATATTGGTAACATTACCCTTAAACCTGAAACCGCACATACGCTTAGCACTACGTATACCCGTATGGCTAAAGACGACAGCTGGCGTATCAGTGCTAATGCGTGGGTGAGCGATGTAAATGATTATATTGACGTCAACAGAGTAAGAAGCTTTAACCGCACAGCGCTTGCTGCCAATACTCGTAATGTACTTATGTTTAATAACCTAGATGCCACGCTTTATGGAGTAAAGCTAGATGCGGTTACTACTCTGCACGAGTCTAAGCAGTATGGTAGTTGGTCGTTAAAAGCTAACATTACCAATACCCGTGGTAAGCGCGACGATACCAATCAGCCGCTTTATCAAATTAAGCCACTGCAAACCCAATTTGCGATTAACCAGCAAATAGGCCGCTTTGAAAACGCACTCACGTGGCAGTGGGTCGATAGTAAAACCCGCGTAGATAGCAACCGCCTAGAAAACCAAACCGAGCAGTATCATTTACTTAATTTAAGCTCAAAAGCCAGTTGGGATGCATTGACCGTGAGTGTTGATATTACCAATCTGCTTGATGAGTATTATGAATTACCACTGGGCGGCGTAAGTATTGCTGAGTTTAAACAAGATTCAACGCAGGGATTTAACCAATTAGCAGGGCAGGGTCGTTCTATTAATTTGGCTATGAGTTACGCGTTTTAAGATGAGAGAGTAAGTTAGTGTGAGCTGTCAGATTCGATTTTTGGTTAATCGAATCTGACAGTTAATTACTATTAATTTTTTAATTCTGCTTGTGACAAAAATCTATAAACTGCGTTAGCAGCGGATTTTTGTATTTGTCTTTATGCATCACTAACCAAAACTGTCTTTGCATGGAGTGGTTTAAGTTAAGCTGCGTAACGCGGCCATCGTTTAAAGCGTACTGTGCCGCGAGTGACGATAAACATCCCAGTCCTAACCCTTCTGCAACGCTGTTGATCAATGCCTCTGTGGTATTGAGCTCAAAGCTTTGGCTCCAATTATCGATATGCGTAGCAAGGTTTTGTAAAAAGAATGAGCGTGAGCCAGAGCCGGTCTCTCTTAATACCCATTGACTGTTTGCTAAGTCATTAAAACTAAGCTGTGGTTTTTTAGCTAAAGGGTGGGATGGCGGCGCAATTATGCACATGGTGTCTTGACTAAACACGGTTGAGACTAAGTCACTTTGCTGGGCATGGCCTTCTATTAATGCAATGTCGAGTTCAAAATCGCGCAGTTTTTGACAAATAAGCTCAGAATTTGAAATAAAAACCTGCTGTGAATAATGCTGCTGTTGTTGGCGAAATCCACTGAGTATAGAGGGCAACACATGATTACCAATGGTATCGCTGGCACCTATTTTTAACGTGCCGCTGGCTTTTGCGTGGGACGAAAAAAGCGTATTAATATCATTTGCTCTGTGCAGTAATTCATCTGCAAGGGGCAGTAATTTTTGCCCTTCTTGATTTAAAATTAAGCGATGATTTACCCGGTCAAACAGTGGGTGGCCTAATTGTTTTTCAAGCTCGCTAAGAGACATACTGAGTGCCGCTTTAGACAAGTAAAGTCGCTCTGAGGCTGCGCTAAGCGTTGTATACTGGGTAATACCTACAAACACTTTAAGTTGTTTAAGAGAAATATTCATGAGCTTGGTGTTTAGTTTTTCTGAACGTGTGTTCTATATAATTAGATTTAACTAAACAAAATGCAAGGTTAAACTTCTTTATAAGATAAACAGTGAGTGTGGAGTATAAACATGTTTAATTATATAAAAGCCAAAGTAATAACCGCACCCACCCCAATGGGCGGATTAGCATTAGGCATAGCCAGCCTTGGTTGGGCTTGGGAAAATATGTTCAATGTAAATGGCGCAGCGCAATACACTGGGGCGGCAATTGCAAGCGTATTATTATTAATACTTGGCTTAAAATTTTTACTGCACCCGCAATTACTAAAAGCCGACTTAACGCACCCTGTTGTAGGCAGTGTGGTGCCTACTTTTGCTATGGCAACGTTGGTGGTATCTAATTCGTTAAGGCACGTTAATCCATTAGCAGGGGATGTGCTTTGGGTAGGCGCATTTTTATTGCATTTGGGATTTTTACTGAGCTTTATTATTCATCGTGTTCGTGAATTTAAAATTGAACACATGGTGCCAAGTTGGTTTGTACCACCGGTGGGGATTATTGTTGCCGATGTCGCGTTCTCGGGTAACCCAGCACTGCTATTTTTAGCACAAGGGGCACTTTATTTTGGCATGTTAATGTACGCAGTTATGTTGCCGATAATGATTTACCGGATAATATTTGCTGAGCAAATTCCTGATGCTGCACAACCTACACTGGCTATTTTAGCGGCGCCAGCAAGTTTATCGTTAGCTGGTTACTTTACAGTTATCAGCGAGCCGTCACCGGTTATTATTGGCTTGTTATTTGGAATTGCGGTACTGATGACCTTTATAATTTACGTCGCATTCTTTAAATTACTGCGCCGTCCATTTTGCCCAGGTTACGCTGCGTTTACTTTTCCTATGGTCATTGGTGCTACCGCGTTATTTAAACTTGCCGCATGGATGCATGCAGAGGGTATTGATTTGCAGTTTGTTAAACAAATACAGTATTTAGCAACGTTTGAACTGATTGTGGCAAGTGGGGTAGTTTGCTATGTGGCGGTTCGTTATTTGGCTCACTTTAAGCTTTTTAACACTCAATTTAAGCCTCTCACCCTATCACAATAACGATTAAACGCTTGTTTGCACTACCTCGTTAGCCTCGTGCTCAATTGCTTGTTCGGTATCTTGCTCAGCAAGCTTTGCGCGCTCTGCTTTTGAAACATAAGCCGGTTTGTTGCTTTTATGTAGCTTGGCATTAGCACGCTTATCTTTGTTATTAAATTTTGTAATGATCTTTTTTCTGCGATTCATGATTCACCTCGTAATTTTGAGCTGCGCATTATACAGGCATCTTGTTTAAAGCTGTTAGACAAATTATAAGCTTTGCTTGTGGGTTTGCCGCAAAGCGCTGTTTGTCACTTTACAAGGAGGTTATAATTAGAGCTCTTTATTGTTAATTAAATGGAATCTGTTTTGAACAAGCTCGCTTTAGCAAGTATTGCCTTATGTGCATTTAGCGCTCATGCACAATTAAATAAACACAGTGAAAGCGTGGCCGATTACGCAGTTAATAGCTACCAAAATGCACAGGTGCATACGCTTACTAATTTAGTATCGTTTCCTACGGTTAATAAAAGTGAGATCAGCGCACCACAAAACCCCGACTTTATAGGCTTTAAAGCGTTATTAAAAATGAAAGCCGCTGAACTGGGCTTTGACTACCAAGATTTAGGCTATACCGTACTCATAGGCATGGGTGAGCAAAAAGAAAAAGTAACCATAGTGACTCACGGTGATGTACAACCTGCAAACGCCAGCAAATGGAAACAAAGCCCATTTATTATTGATACCTCAGAGCCGGGTAAATTAGTTGGCCGAGGTACCGAAGACGATAAAGGCGCTATAGCCACCGCTTTATATGCGATGAAAGCCATAAAAGATAAAGGCATAACCCTTGATAACCGCATTGAGCTGATGGTTTACCTAGCGGAGGAGTCTGATTGGGGGCCGTTAACTGAGTTTATGAAAACCTATGAGCAACCAAAGTATGCGATAACCATTGATGCCTCATACCCTGTAGTGGTTGCTGAAAAAGGCTGGAGCTTAATTGCGCCAACATTTGATGCAACATCACCACAAACAGGTGTGTATGTCAGCAATGTAACGGGTGGTGCCTTTGCTAGCCAAATCCCTGAAGATGCCAGCTTAACTTTGCATAATGCGAGTACTGAATTGATGGCTCAATTAAAACAAACAGCCAAGGTTCTTAAGCAAGTAGAATTTACCTTTGATGATCAGTTAGATGGGACTTTAATTAGTGTTAAAGGCATGTCGGCTCACTCATCTGAGCCAGAGTCAGGTGTTAACGCCATTGCTTATTTGGCTGAACTATTTAAAGCCGTTGAGCTTGAAAACAACAGCGATGGGCAGCTCATTAAGTTTGTAAATCAGCTAATTGGCCTAGATATTCACGGTAAACAGTTTGGTGATATTGCGTATAAACATGACTTTATGGGGCCAATGACGGTAGCGCCCACAGTTATTGAACGAGACGGTAATAACCTAACGTTAGCGGTTAATGCTCGTCGTCCTATGGGTAAAGAGGCTGACTTACTAAAACAGCAAATTAATAGTGCGCTTACTCAATGGCAAGCTGATAATAAAGTAACATTAGCCAATGTTAAAACCACCATTGGTACACCCATGTTACTTGATGACGCGCCCCATGCGCAGAAGTTACTTGATATTTTTAAACACTTTACTGGCGATCAAGACGCAGATTTTGTCTCTATTGGTGGTGGTACCAACGCTAAGTTATTTGATAATGCCGTATCGTTTGGTCCATCAATGCCAGGTAAACGCTACACCGGTCACTCAGAGCATGAATTTATTACGCTTGAGCAACTAGCACTTAATTTACGTATGTACACCGCAATGATGATAGAGCTGGGAAACATGTAATTAACCAATAGCAAAAACTAAAAAACCGCCTTGATGGCGGTTTTTTATAACAACTAAATGTTATTGAAAATTAACGTCTGGTAAGCACTCAAACCCAGGTTTTGCAAACAAGTAGCCTTGCATTAATTCAATGCCGACACTTTTTAGCCAGTGATATTCTTCAACTGTTTCAATACCCTCAGCTAACGCCATTATGTTCAGTTCTTCAAACATATTTAAGCAGTTACGCACAATAGTTTGGCGTTTTGTGTCTTTGTCGATATCGCGTATAAGTGCCATATCGAGTTTAATAATATCTGTTTGAAAGTCAGCTAGTAAGTTTAATCCAGAATAGCCTGAGCCAAAGTCATCGGTAGCTGTTTTAAAGCCTAATTCTTGGTAGTAGCTTACAACCCGCTCAACGTGGCTGCTGTCTTCTATTTTTTCAACTTCAGTAAATTCAAACATAATATTAGTTGTAGGGAAGTTGTACTTTTTAGCCGCTTCTAGGGTAGTGCGAATACAGCGCTCAGGCTTATAAATAGCGTTGGGTAAAAAGTTAATGCTTAGCATGGTGTTTATGCCTAGCTTAGAGGCAAGTGCAATGGCTTTAATTCTACACAGTTGGTCAAAGGTATAGCGGTTGTCGTCGTTTACTTGGGAAATAATAGAATAAGCCGACTCATTATTTAAACCACGAACCAATGCTTCATACCCATAAATAGTGTTGCTCTGGCAATTTATAATAGGCTGAAATGCCATAGTAAAGTCAAAATCGAGTTCGCTAGAATCAGCGCAGTTGCTACAAGATACTTTTTCGCAACTTTGTGATTTCTCGTTCATGCATCCACCTTTGAATTTAACCCACACTTAAAGGTGGTTAAGTTTCTTGTAATCCTAACAAAGTATTGAGATTTTACATAATTATATTAGCGAACATTAATATAACTCATAATAAAGTTTTTATTTAATTCATGAAAAATTAGCAGTAAGGTTATGCTAAAACATAATCTTACCGCTACGCAAAAAGTATAATTGGTTTACAAAATTAGTTAAGTGTTGCTGTTAGCTTTATGCTGGTATTGAGTAATTTTGAAATGGGGCAGCCTTTTTTGGTGTCTTCACACAGGGCTTGAAATTGCTCATTGGAAATATCAGTAATTTTTGCATTAACTACCAATTCGATTTCACTCACCGCAAAGCCATCGTCTACTTCATCTAAGCTTACTGTTGCTTTGGTGCTTATATCGTCAGCAGTAAAACCTGCTTCGCCTAACGCCAATGATAACGCCATGCTAAAGCAAGCACTGTGGGCTGCACCAACTAGCTCCTCTGGGTTAGAGCCGGGCTTATCTTCAAAGCGAGTATTAAACCCATACGGCTGGTTATCGAGAGCACCACTTTGAGTTGATATAGTGCCTTTACCACTTTTAATATCGCCAGACCAATTTGAGCTTGCCGTTTTTTTAATTGTCATCATGTTCTCCTTGTTGCGATTAATGTAAATTTTTCAGCATTGATATCAGTTGTATGTAAAATAATCCGATAATTGCTTAAAAATGTACGTAGTAACATGGAGGCTGCAAGATAAACGCCAATCTCTATTTGCTGCGTTTGCACCGCTCTGAGCAATAAATAACGTTATCCCAATCTCGTTGCCACTTTTTACGCCACGCAAACGGCTTATTGCATACTGGGCAAATTTTTTGCGGTAAGTTAAGTTTTTTGTGCGCCATAATTAGGTGTTCTCTTTATTGCTGTTACTGCGAGTTTTGCGTTTTACACGGGTGATTTTTTGAGTCGGAGTCACGTGTTTTTTAAGAATTTTACCTATGGCGCGTTTTACATCGGGCCGCTCTCGGTATTGCCATAGCCGTTCGCGGGCTTCTTTTGAGGCGGTGGTTAAATCAAGCATCGGCTCAGGGTAGTCTTCACCTAGTTTAAAGTCGTTAAATAACGCTTCCATTGGCGTTTGTTGCCAGGGTTGATGTAAATATTCAATGGGGAGCTTTTCAAGTTCGGGGCACCATTTTTTTATAAATGCGCCGGTTGGGTCTTGATCTTCAGATTGTTTAATGGGGTTGTAATGGCGAATAGTATTAATGCCAGTAACCGATGCCTGCATTTGTATTTGCGGATAATGAATACCTGGCTCAAAGTCTAAAAAGTAATTAGCCAGCGGAAAACTTGCTTGTTGCCAACTTATGTTTAAATGATGGGTTACAAAGCTAACTAGCATAGCGCGCATTCTAAAATTAATATAACCGGTGGCTTTTAAACAGCGCATGCAGGCATCAATAATAGGAATACCGGTTTGCCCTTGTGCCCAGCGTTCAATATCGCTAGTAACGTTAGCGTCATCACGATACGGAAATGCATGGTAACCCGGATTTAATGCTTTAAATTCCATGCTGCATTCGCTTTCAAACTTTTGCATAAAATGGCAATGCCAATGTAGGCGAGATACAAACGCAGCAAGCGGACGCTTCCAGCCTTTTTTATCGGGATGGGTTGAATGGTATGCGTCTATCGCCATTTGATACACTTGCCTCAGGCTGATATTTCCCCACGCTAAATAGGGCGATAACCTAGAGCAATGCGTACGGCTTAAGCTTGGGCTGGATATTCCTTTTTGATAACCCTTACCGCGTTCAGCAAAAAAGCTTTGCATTACTTCACGGGCAAGTCGCGGCCCTCCGAGTTGAAAATTGTCATCGTCAGTCGTGTAATTGTCTGGTAACTCTGGCGATTGGTAGTGTGTGAGTGTCACTGTTTTAATGTGTTTCCAATCTGGGATGGCAATTGGCGCTTGCATTGTTTGTTGCCAGCATTCATTCCAATTATTGCGATTTTTTTTACCCCGAATGACAGCCCCCGTTGGTGACTCAAACCAGTTAATCTGATTATGTTGGCACCATGCTTTAATCGCTTTATCGCGCTCAAATGTATTATTTAAGCCGATTTCTTGGTGACTAAAGAGATTAATTATTTCAAACTGGGTGAGTAGCTCTTCAAGCAACGACTGCATATTTTGTTTAAATATGTACACGCAGCTATTAAAGCGATCAAGTTGTTGGTTTAAATCACATAGTGACTGATACACAAAGCGCCAATGTCGCTCGTTATAATGAGCATCTTCGAGTAACAGCGGCTCAAAGTTGTACAGCAATAATGTTGGAAGCCCATTGCTAAACGCATGTTTAAGCGGTTGATGATCGCTTAAGCGTAAATCGCGTTTAAACCAGACAATGTTTATTTTTTGGCGCATGAAATTAAACTATTTGCTAACGGTGTAGTATTAATGAAGATCCAATCTATAAGTACGTATTGCCTAGTACTAGGGTTTAGTTTTTAACTTAAAAGTGAGAAATAATGTTTTTAGATTTAATTCAAAACAACAACCGCTCTGTTTATAGCTACTTAGTTGGCGGTATTAGTCCACGACCGATTGCATGGATAAGCACCCTAAGTAATGAGGGGGTAAGCAATATTGCACCTTACTCTTTTTTTACCGTAGCAAGTTGTCAGCCTGCAGTGCTAAGTGTGACTCAAGTTAACCCCAGTGATAAAGCCAATAAAGATACACTGACAAATTTACTAGCCACCAAAGAATGTGTGGTTAATATTGTTAGTCATGCCTTAGTAGAGCAAATGAACCAAAGCTGCGCTAATTACCCTAATAATGTCAGTGAGTTTGATGAGGCCAGCATAGAGAGAGTCCCAAGCCAGTTAGTTAATCCGCCGAGTGTTGCAGCTTCAAAAGTACGCTATGAATGTAAGCTTCGAGAAGTGATCACTATTTCAGATAAACCAAGCGGTGGCAAAATGATGCTCTTAGATGTAGTGGGAATTTTTATAGATGACGCCACGTTGGTAAATGGCTACATAGATCCGACACGTTTAGATGCAGTAGGTAAAATGGGCGGCGATTACTTTAGCACCACCAAAGATAAGTTTGTACTAAAACGCCCACAACTTTAAAGGTGAGCGTTTTAATTACATCAGGTTAAACAGCACGCTATTTACTCTGTTTTTGGTAAAAACAGTGCACTCATTGCCCCCAAAAAACCTAACCCACTGTAAAGTAAAATTAGCTCAGCGGTTGATAAAAAAGCCTCGAGTAAACCTATACTACCCAGAAGTAGTAATAACACCCCAATTACCGTGTTACTTACCGATACATAATCGGTGCGTTTATTGCCCTCAGCCATATCAACAAGGTAAGTTTTTCGCCCTAAACGCACGCCTTGGTGTGCAACTGAGAGTAAAAAATACAATATAGGCATAACCCACCAATTTAGCAGTAGTGCGCTATACCAAGTGGCAATAACAAATACGGCTAAGCCATTAAATGTGACTAATATAGCGCTAAGCACTAAAACACGCTGGCTAGATAAATCACTGAGCCTGCCCCAAATAGGCGCCGAGACTAAACTAGCAAAGCCAGAAACGGCAATAAAAGTGGCAAGCAGAGAAAATTCAAAAGACTGTTTACTGGCTAAAACTATATAAAAAGGGGCGCTCAGAGCTGAGCATAAAAGTAGCGCACGGGTAACAACAAAATGGGCAAATTGTTTATCCTTATAAAGCAACTTAAGTTTAGAAAATGCATGCAGCAAGCCATTTTCACCGCCATCGGTTGCCCCTTTATATTCATTTATTTGGCTGTAAAAAAAAGCCGCGATCACCCACATTATTGCACCGAGTGCTAAGGCTATAATGACGGTGTTTTGATCTTTTTGTTGTGAAAAAAACCACATAAGCAAGCCAAACGTTAAGGTGGCAAAACCGGCAATACTGGCAGCTAAGCCACTAATATTACCGCGCTGTTGCTTAGGAATAACTTTTCCAAGCACATCTTTTGCGGCCACCGAGTTAAACCCTCTAGCTAAGCTAAATAAAATTAATAAACCAATAATGGCGTAACCCGCAAGCTTGCCCTCAAGTGTAAACGCGACACCAACCATAGCCAAAATACATAAAGACTGCAAAATAGCGCCAATAACCCACACCCATTTACGAATAGGCAATTGGCGGATAAAGCCAGCAATGGCCAACTGCGGCAGTAGTGAACCCGACTCTCTAATAGGTACTAGCCAAGCAATAAAACTCGCTGGCACATTTAAGCTTTGCATTAACCACGGCAGCGTTATTTTGGGATTGAGTAGCGCATCAGCAAACTTACTAAACAGTTGGCTTAGCAGTAAAGTAATAAAATTACCGGGGACTTCTTGGCATGCGTTATCGTCAATGGCCTTACACGCGCGAGCATCTTCTTCGTTATTTAAGCGTTTATAAATTTGCTCTTTTGTTAGGGGCTGTTGATCTTTGTAGTACATATATCAATCAGCCCACATTGGTAGCCACATCATAGTAAATGCTAAAGCGAGCATTGAATGATAATTTCGTTCAAGCTTTTCATACCGCGTGGCTATCCCTCTATATTGCTTAATACGGCCAAATGCATTCTCAACCAAGTGCCGATATTTATACATGCACCAGTCAATATCTTCATTGCCTACTAAACTGTTGCCCTTACGTGGAATAACGGGTGTAGCGTTATTATCACGAACAAACGCTCTCAGTTTTTCACTGTCGTAGCCTTTATCTGCGACAACCATATTACTTGTTGGGCAATTAGCTACGAGTGACTCTGCATGGACGATATCATGCGTATTTCCACAGGATAATTCATAATAAACAGGCAACCCTCCGCTATCGACTGCAAGATGAATTTTCGTAGAATTTCCACCTCGGCTCTTTCCAATTGATTCATTGTCAGCAGTTCTTGCACCGCAACTATGTTGATGAGCCCTGACAATACTGCCATCAATGAAGACCCAATCCATGTCCGCATCACGAGATAATGCGCGAAACAGTTCATTCAAAATCCCTTTTTTGGACCATAAATTAAACCGTCTGTAGATAGCACTCCAACGGCCAAAATCAGAAGGTAAATCTCGCCATGGAATACCTGTGCGCATCTTATACAGTATGCCTTCGAGCGTTTTTCTATGGTCGGGCTTATTATAAATTCGACCACTTAAGTACATTACTTTTGATAAGACATTCCATGTCCCGTCTGTTAGCATTAATCTTGGCATGTAGGTTCGGTGTAAAGTTTTCTGGCGAATTCAATTATACCTTATCTTCATGCTGTTTGTTTTTCATACCACAAAGATCAACACGCCCTA
>NZ_AUTH01000077.1:0-37661 GCF_000497975.1 Pseudoalteromonas sp. TB41
CGAATCGTACCCCAAACCGACACAGGTGGTCAGGTAGAGAATACTAAGGCGCTTGAGAGAACTCGGGTGAAGGAACTAGGCAAAATCGTACCGTAACTTCGGGAGAAGGTACGCTCCGATTGGTGATGGGACTTGCTCCCTAAGCTGATTGGAGCCGCAGTGACCAGGTGGCTGGGACTGTTTATTAAAAACACAGCACTGTGCAAAATCGCAAGATGACGTATACGGTGTGACACCTGCCCGGTGCCGGAAGGTTAATTGATGGGGTTATCTTCGGAGAAGCTCTTGATCGAAGCCCCGGTAAACGGCGGCCGTAACTATAACGGTCCTAAGGTAGCGAAATTCCTTGTCGGGTAAGTTCCGACCTGCACGAATGGTGTAACCATGGCCACGCTGTCTCCACCCGAGACTCAGTGAAATTGAAATCGCAGTGAAGATGCTGTGTACCCGCGGCTAGACGGAAAGACCCCGTGAACCTTTACTACAGCTTGGCACTGAACATTGAACCTACATGTGTAGGATAGGTGGGAGACTTAGAAGCAGAGACGCTAGTTTTTGTGGAGTCGTCCTTGAAATACCACCCTTGTAGTTTTGATGTTCTAACGTTGGCCCCTGAATCGGGGTTACGGACAGTGCCTGGTGGGTAGTTTGACTGGGGCGGTCTCCTCCCAAAGAGTAACGGAGGAGCACGAAGGTTGGCTAAGTACGGTCGGACATCGTACGGTTAGTGTAATGGTAGAAGCCAGCTTAACTGCGAGACAGACACGTCGAGCAGGTACGAAAGTAGGTCATAGTGATCCGGTGGTTCTGAATGGAAGGGCCATCGCTCAACGGATAAAAGGTACTCCGGGGATAACAGGCTGATACCGCCCAAGAGTTCATATCGACGGCGGTGTTTGGCACCTCGATGTCGGCTCATCACATCCTGGGGCTGAAGTCGGTCCCAAGGGTATGGCTGTTCGCCATTTAAAGTGGTACGCGAGCTGGGTTTAGAACGTCGTGAGACAGTTCGGTCCCTATCTGCCGTGGGCGTTTGAGAATTGAGAGGGGTTGCTCCTAGTACGAGAGGACCGGAGTGAACGAACCGCTGGTGTTCGGGTTGTCATGCCAATGGCATTGCCCGGTAGCTACGTTCGGAACTGATAAGCGCTGAAAGCATCTAAGCGCGAAGCAGGCCTCGAGATGAGTTCTCACTAGACTTTTAAAGTCTCTGAAGGGCCGTTGAAGACTACAACGTTGATAGGCAAGATGTGGAAGTGGTGTGAGCCATTAAGCTAACTTGTACTAATTACCCGTGAGGCTTAACCATACAACGCCAAACGCGTTTTATGTGATAGTTTAAGCGAAGAAGTTAATAGAACTAAAGTAGATTACTTGATTACTCTTTATTATCAGAAATTCCAAATTTTAGTAAGCTCGATTAAATCGAACTTACACCAAATTTGCTTGGTGACAATAGCGTTTTGGACCCACCTGACCCCATGCCGAACTCAGTAGTGAAACGAAACAGCGCCGATGATAGTGTAGCATTTGCTATGTGAAAGTAGGACATTACCAGGCTCCAAATAAGAGAAACCCGTTACAGCGATGTAACGGGTTTTTTGCTGTTTGGGATTTAATAAAAAAACCAAGAGCCCATGCCGAACTCAGTAGTGGCCGCTCTTGCACATCCTGTACTTCACGGCATTCGTATTCCTATACATCAAACAAAACAGCGCGAAGGCGAGCCCTGCACAAGGTCGCCCCGGCACAATGGTAGTGTCGCATTTGCTATGTGGCTCTCTACCGCTGTGGGCACTACGACATCACCAGGCTCCAAATTAAAGAAAGCCCGACTAGAAATAGTCGGGCTTTTTTACGTCTGCAGGAAAGTAAAAATATTAGCTATCAGCCGTCAGCTATCAGCTGCACAGCGTTAACTTGACCACTGTATCATGGGTTGAGTATCTCGAAACCTATGGGTAAAAGAATGCGACGACCACCTCAGAGCCTAATATATACTCTACCGCTGTAGGGACCGCGACATTCTATTGCGTTGTCGCTAAGAATAACGTATCAGCATCAGGTAGCAAATCCATATAAATTGGTAATAAATACTCAAATAAGGGGGTTGCGCCCTTATTCTGATTGATACATTTCTGATCTTACTTGAAAAAAAACCAATGAGCCCAAAGTCTACTTAATCAACACTTATTTTTATAGAGCCTATCATGTCGTTATTACCTTCATCTTCCAGCGTTAAGCAATTCGTATATTTAGCACAGCAAATAAGAGAGCATGAGGGTAATGCTGCAAAAGCCAGTGGTTGTGATCTGTTTACCCTAATGGAACGAGCGGGGCATGCCGCATTTTTAAATTGGAAATCATTCAATGCACAGCAGACTCTAGTACTCGTAGGGAGTGGCAATAACGCAGGAGATGGCTATATTGCGGCTAGCCTTATTAAACAAGCCGATAGACATGTAGTGGTGTGTGCCGTAGATGAAAATAAAGAATTAACCGGCGATGCTGCAAAAGCACAAAAGCGCTGGATTGATGCCGGTGGTGAAATTTGTAACTTTAGCGCTGATGCACTCGATGAGTGTGATGTAATCATTGATGCATTACTGGGCACTGGTCTTGAAAATACGGTACGCGATAATGTTGCCACTATAATTAAAGCGGCGAATGAAAGCACTAAACCAATACTCAGTATTGATGTGCCATCAGGTATAAATGCTGATACAGGCCAACCTTTAGGTATTGCAATTAAAGCCACTAAAACAATTACTTTTGTAGGGGTAAAACAAGGGTTAACAACGGCTGCGGGTAAACAGTATGTTGGTGAACTTATCTTTGATGACTTGGCTATTGGCGAGTCATTCGTAGAATTAGCAAGCCCTTCGGGTAAGCTTATTAATATCAATAGTTTTAAAGGCTTAGGCCCACGTGCTTTGAATAGTCATAAAGGTAGTTATGGAAAATTACTGTGTATTGGTGGGAATCAAGGAACGGCAGGTGCTATCAGCTTAACAAGCGAGGCAGCGCTTAGAGCTGGTGCTGGAATGGTCAGAGTGCATACCCATGAAAGCTCAATTATGCCAGTCAGTTTTGGCCGACCAGAGCTTATGGTAAGTAGTAATAACTTGCAACACGCATTGGAGTGGGCAAGCTGTGCTGTTATTGGCCCAGGCCTTGGACAAGACGAATGGGCGCAAAATACCTTTAATCAAGTCATTGAGTATTGTACACATAATAATATGCCTTTAGTTATTGATGCTGATGCACTTAATTTACTCGCTAAACAAGCTTCACCGAAAATGCCCACGCGGTGTGTACTTACCCCGCATCCGGGCGAAGCCTCTCGATTATTAAAGGTGTCGACTGGGGAGATAGAGTCTGATCGGTTCAGCTATGTTCAACAATGTGCTAAACGTTACTCAGCAGTTTGTGTTTTAAAAGGCGCAGGAACTTTAATAGCCGATGGTAAGCATACTTGGGTTTGTGAAGAAGGAAGCCCTGCGCTTGCTGTTGGCGGTAGCGGTGATGTTCTTACTGGTATTGTAGGGGCATTACTTGCTCAAGGGTTAGATTGTGCTGAGGCGACTTGCTATGGTGTTACACTGCATGCTAAAGCGGGTGATATTGCTGGGCAAAAAAATGGAGAGCGAGGTATGCTACCTAGCGATCTGTTTTGTATAGTGAGGCGGTTAATTAATAATATAAAACCATAAGATAAAAGCATTCATATTAATTTTGTTCTTTTTTTGATAAATCCATTAACCTTCTTATACTTAGTTAACGCTGTTTGGTTGTAACTGAGGTTAAAAATGTTAATACAGAAAAAAATGTATGCGGGAAGCTTATTACTTATCGTTTTCTCTTTGCTCGTTTTAACCGGAATTATGCAATGGGTGATAACGCCAATTATAAAAAATGAAGCTATTTCTGCAGCTAAGTTACAGGCTAAAGTAATCGGAGAATCATTTGCTAAGGATTTAGGAAAAAGTGCAGCATTAACTAAAAGCTTATCTGTTGTTGCTCAAACACTTCCCCTTGATAAAGATCAATTTATTAAAAATTTGGCACCGTTAATTGCTAGTGGTACAGGTATTGCCGGTGGTGGAATATGGCCAGAGCCAAATATGTTAGATGCATCAGCACAAAGGGCATCTTTGTTTTGGGCTAAGGGCGATAATGGTCAATACACTTTATTAGATGACTACAACCAAGCTGATAGCAGTCCATATCAACAAGAAAGCTGGTATACAAGTGCTGCTAACGCTCAACCAGGCGTATGTGTTTGGTCTGAGGCTTATATTGATGCAGTTTCGAATGTACCTATGGTAACTTGTTCCGTTAAAATTGAGCGTAATAATCAGTTTTGGGGAGTCGCTACTTTAGATATAGAGCTTTCTCATATTGAAAAGTCACTACTTGCTGAAAACCAAGCAACCGGTACCTACAGTTTTATTATTGATAGTGCGCAGCAGTTTGTTTCTATTCCTGCATTTAGAGATACGAATTTAGCCATGCTAAATTTTTCACAAGTTGTGAGTAAAGATAGCTCTTTACAGCCTTTAGTTAACGCCTTGAAAAATGAAGATAGACTCGTAGCAGAGTTTAGTTCTGGTGTCATAAAGGGGGATAGCTCAATTCTAGTGACATTCTCACTGCCGGAGCAAAAGTGGCGCTCTGGCGTGATAATTCCAACAGCGATTGCAAAAAAAGCAGCTAATACGCTGACATATTATTTGTATGGTTCATTCATTGTACTCATTGTTATATTTATATCGGCATTATTAGTCTTTGGTAAGCGATTAGTTGAGCAAATAGAGCAGACTTCGGCGCAAGTTAGGTCATTAATGCAAGGGCAAACAGATTCTAAATTACCAATATCGGGGGATGATGAAATGAGTCATCTTTGCGAAGCAATTAATGATTACGGTGATCATCTTATTAAAATTCTTGGGCTGATTAAAGAAGAGGCGGCCTCAGTAAAAAACAATGCTGAATCTATTGATAACTTGAGTAGTAATAGTCAGCAACGCGCACATGAACTAATGCAAGAAAATGAACTGTTAGCCACGGCTATCAATGAAATGTCGATAGCGGCTTCATCGGCATCAGAAGATATTGGTGGCGTTGCAGATATTACCGCTAAGTCATCAGATCTTGTAAACTCTGGATTTAATGTTATTGAACAAAACGCAGAATCTATCCAGCTGTTGTTCAATAAACTAACTGAGTCGTCCAATGCAATATCACAAATCTCTGAAGA
Organism: Pseudoalteromonas sp. TB41; assembly: GCF_000497975.1. Classification (NCBI taxonomy): domain Bacteria; kingdom Pseudomonadati; phylum Pseudomonadota; class Gammaproteobacteria; order Alteromonadales; family Pseudoalteromonadaceae; genus Pseudoalteromonas; species Pseudoalteromonas sp. TB41. The sequence continues at coordinate 5,261 of NZ_AUTH01000077.1, forward strand.
TTCACAGCAGGTTGGTTCGGTATTAGATGTGATTATGAATATCTCTGAGCAAACTAATTTGCTTGCGCTTAATGCTGCTATTGAGGCTGCTCGTGCTGGTGATTCTGGAAGGGGGTTTGCGGTCGTTGCTGATGAAGTTAGAACACTGGCACAAAGAACGCAACAATCAGCTGGTGAGATTGAAACCATGATAAGTCAGTTACAACAAGCGGCTGCAAAAGGAGTCAGTGTTATTCAAGAATGCCGAGAGTTCTCAGAAGTGGTCAATGATCGTTCAAATACAACACGCACGCAATATGAAAATATAGTTGATGCATTTAACGACATTAAAGGGCGCTCAGCAAGTATTGCCGTAGCCACAGAAGAGCAGGCTCAAGTAACCGTCAATGTTAAAAAACTAGCGGAACGGATCCGAGAAATATCAGGGCAAAATGCTGCCGATGCCGAAGACTTTAGAGAAGTAAGTAAAGCCTCTAATAGTCAAGCACAAAGGCTATACGACATTAGTCAGCAGTAACTCAATATAAAAAATCCAAGCCTTGCTTGGATTTTTTATATAAATTTGTTTATTAATTTAAAATTATGAGGATTTAAAAGTCTATCTATGAAGCTCGCCAGCTCTTTCTGGTTGATAAGTTACCTCTTTAATAGTTACTGTTATTAACCCACCGCCTGGCTTTGGCCATTCAATTTGATCTCCCTGTGAAAGGCCAAGTAATGCACTACCAACAGGGGCTAAGATTGATATTTTGTTGCCACTTGAGTCAATATTCTTCGGGTAAACAAGCGTTAAAGTAAACTCCTCACCTGTAGATTCAACAACAAAGTTCACTGTTGAATTCATGGTTACCACGGTTGAGGGAACTTCGTGTGGCTCCACTATGTTAGCTCTACCAAGTTCTGCTTCAAGTTCTTTTTCACCCGCAAAACTGTTCGCAGGTAATGATTCCATTAGCGCATACAATCGATCTGCATCCAGTGATGAGATGATTATTTCAGGTTTAGTATTCAACTTAATATCCTTAATCATGTTAAATAAAATTTACTCTGGGTATAGCTTGCAGGAACTCAGTTGCATTGGAATACACTGAGATAATTTTATTGTTGTCTTAGTGAATTTATTTTATCTCTATTGCTAAAAACCCAGCCGAAGCTGGGTTTTATTTGAGCTAGGTGTGTGAGGGAATGATTTACATCATGCCGCCCATACCACCCATTCCGCCCATGCCACCCATATCAGGAGCGCCCGCTTCTTCTTTAGGAATTTCAGCGACCATTGCTTCTGTGGTGATCATTAGACCGGCAATCGATCCTGCAAATTGTAATGCAGAACGGGTTACTTTCGTTGGATCTAGGATACCCATTTCAATCATGTCGTTGTATTCGCCAGTGGCTGCGTTGTAACCGTAGTTACCTTCACCGCCTTTCACTGCGTTAATAACAACAGATGCTTCGTCGCCTGCGTTTGTAACGATTTGACGAAGTGGTGCTTCCATCGCGCGAAGTGCCACTTTAATACCGTGGTTTTGGTCTTCGTTATCGCCTAGTAAATCTGCTAATTTGCTAGCAGCACGCACTAAGGCAACACCGCCACCTGGTACAACACCTTCTTCAACCGCTGCGCGAGTTGCATGTAATGCATCTTCAACACGATCTTTTTTCTCTTTCATTTCAATTTCAGTAGCGGCACCTACTTTGATTACTGCAACACCGCCAGCTAATTTAGCCATGCGCTCTTGTAGCTTTTCTTTATCGTAGTCTGAAGTCGCTTCTTCAATTTGTGCTTTGATTTGTGCAACACGGCCGTTAATACCGTCTTCTTCACCAGCACCATCAATGATTGTTGTGTCGTCTTTAGTGATTACTACGCGTTTAGCTGTCCCTAAGTCTTCAACTGTTGCTTTTTCAAGCTCAAGGCCGATTTCTTCAGAAATCACAGTACCGCCAGTTAATACCGCGATATCTTGTAGCATTGCTTTACGGCGATCGCCAAAACCAGGTGCTTTAACCGCTGATACTTTTACAATACCACGCATGTTATTCACTACTAGTGTCGCTAACGCTTCACCTTCAAGGTCTTCTGCGATGATGAGCAGAGGTTTACTTGCTTTAGCAACCGCTTCTAATGTTGGTAATAATTCACGGATGTTAGATATTTTTTTATCTACAAGTAAGATAAATGGGTTATCTAGCTCAACCGCGCCTTTTTCAGCGTTGTTGATAAAGTATGGAGATAAGTAACCACGGTCAAACTGCATGCCTTCTACAACATCTAGTTCGTTTTCAAGTGATTGCCCTTCTTCAACCGTAATAACACCTGTGTTACGGCCTACTTTTTCCATTGCATCAGCAATGATTTCACCAATTTCTTTATCAGAGTTAGCTGAAATAGTACCTACTTGTGCAATCGCTTTAGTATCAGCACATGGAACAGAAAGCGCTTTAAGTTCTGCAACTGCAGCAATGATTGCTTTATCAATACCGCGCTTAAGATCCATTGGGTTCATACCCGCAGCAACCGCTTTAAGACCTTCGTTTACAATAGACTGAGCAAGCACAGTTGCGGTAGTGGTACCGTCACCAGCAGCATCATTTGCTTTAGACGCTACTTCTTTAACCATTTGTGCGCCCATATTTTCAAACTTGTCTTCAAGTTCGATTTCTTTTGCTACAGATACACCATCTTTGGTGATCACAGGAGAGCCAAATGATTTGTCTAATACAACGTTACGACCTTTAGGGCCTAATGTTACTTTTACTGCATTTGCTAGAATATTTACGCCAGTTAGCATTTTTGCACGTGCGTCGCCTGCAAACAGTACTTCTTTTGCTGCCATGTTTAATTTCCTCTAAATTCTTAAAATGTGTGTTAAACGAAAAGTAGGTTTAGCCTACAATGCCTAAAATATTGTCTTCACGCATGATCAGGTACTCTTGACCTTCGATCTTTTCTGTTTTTTCAACATATGAGCCAAATAACACAGTGTCACCGGCTTTCACTTCTAATGCTCGAACGTCACCGTTTTCTAAAACGCGACCATTACCTACGGCAACAACTTCTCCGCGAGTTGATTTTTCAGCTGCAGAGCCAGTTAATACAATACCGCCAGCAGACTTGGTTTCTTCTTCTAGACGCTTGATGATTACGCGATCTTGTAAAGGACGAATGTTCATGTTTTTAGTTCTCCTAACAGTTTCTGAACAGTACAGAAAAAAGTGTATCTAATTTGCTTTCATTAATGGGGGTGGAGTGAAAAATTCCAAGAGAAAAAATGATAAATTTTTAATCTTTTCGCTCGTATTCACCATCTATGGTCTTAGGGCGGTTTTCATCTTGCTCATGATGCATTGATTGATGAGTTTGCGAAAACCCTGAAGTGCCAGTTTGATGCATGCTAGCGCTCATTCTTACAGTTGCTTGACTAGCAAGTCCTGCAGCTAATTTGTTACGAATAGCAGGGGTAAGGAGTAGTAAGCCAAATACATCTGTCATAATGCCGGGTGTTAATAAAAGTACCCCTGCAATAATTACGCAAATACCGGTAAACAATTCTTTAGCAGGCATTTGCCCTTGAGCCATTTGCACTTGTACGTTTTGTAGTGCGCCCATTCCTTGCTGTTTCACCATTTTCGCACCCACAATCGCGGTTAGTACCACTAAAGCGATTGTTACGAAGCCACCTATCACGTCACTAACCTGAATTAGTAAGGCAATTTCAATAATAGGGATGATGATAAACAGCAAAAATAAAATTCTAAACATAAGACTCTCTAAAAAAAATGACACTTATTAAGGTGCTAATGAAATATAAGTGAGGGTTGTCGGGTCTATTTTCAAGCTAATAAGAGTAAGTAATAAACGTTAATGTTAGTAAAGTTATAGGTAGCGGGTTTAAATCAATTTACTGCAAAGACCCAAAATGTAGACAGAGTTCGTGTCTACACATTATACCCGCTATCAGCTACTATGGGGCTAGACCCCCGTAAACAAGTAAAGGTTCACTATGACAACGCAATTTAAACTTATTTTTACCACTTGCAAAGATAACGATGAAGCCCGTTTATTGGCTATGGCGCTAATTGAAAAGAAACTAGCCGCTTGTGTAAATATTTTACCGGCCATGACTTCTATTTACATATGGGAAGGTGAAGTAGCTGAAGCAACTGAAGTAAAGCTGCTAATTAAAACTAAGGCTGACAAAATGAATGATGTATTTTTAACCTTAAAAGATCTTCACAGCTACGAAGTACCAGAAATACAAGTTGTTGATGTGGCAACGGGTAACTTGGCTTACTTTAATTGGATGGATGAGGTGCTTCATTAATGCGCTTTATTTTATTTTTTTTATTAAGCGTATTAATGGCGCCTGCTTGGGCGGCACAAAATACCCTTGATGATTTTCTAAAACCGACTCAGCACACATTTTTGCCGGTAAATGAAGCGTTTGTATTTGATTTTGATCAGCAAGGAAGTACGTTATTTGTTGGTTGGGATATCGCTGATGACTATTACCTATATAAAGATAAAATAGAAATTATTGCCAAAGGTGCGAGCATTGACGTGCCTGAGTTGGGCGCTGGTGAAATAATTGAAGATGAATTTTTTGGCAAAACTGAGGTGTTTTTTAATTCTCTTAGCGTTATCAGCAAACTAAGTAATGTGAGTGAAGATGGCGTTGTTAAGGTGCGTTATCAAGGCTGTGCAAAAGCAGGGCTGTGTTATCCACCTGAAATCATCAGCATTCCATTAAGTGTACTGGCAAGTGAAACTAATACTAATGACAGTACCGCAGCAAGCAGTGCATTTGCAGCACTTAGCCAATCTGCAGAAAAACCAGCAACTGCATCAACACCTGATAAAGAGCTCACATTTACAGAGCAGTTAGCCAGCCAAAGCTTAATGGTTAACTTAGCTATTTTCTTTGCCGTGGGTGTGGGTTTGGCATTTACACCGTGTGTATTTCCGATGTTCCCTATTTTATCTAGCTTAATTGCGGGTCAAAAGAACCTATCTACCAAAAAAGCATTTGCCCTATCATTTGTTTATATTCAAGGCATGGCGGTTACCTATGCAGCATTAGGGCTTGTGGTTGCTGCGTTAGGCGGGCAAGTGCAAGGCTATTTACAGCATCCATATGTATTAATTAGCTTTAGCTTATTATTTGTACTGCTGGCTATGTCGATGTTTGGTTGGTACGAAATAAAGTTACCCAGCGGCATGATGAACAAGCTAACCCAAGTGAGCAACAACCAAAAAGGCGGTAACTATATTGGGGTGTTCTTGATGGGGGTTTTATCAGGGCTTATTGCATCTCCTTGCACTACAGCGCCTTTATCAGCCGCATTATTATTTGTGGCACAAAGCGGCGATTACCTAGTCGGCGGGCTAACACTTTACGTACTGAGTTTAGGTATGGGGCTACCGCTGTTATTATTAGGTACATCGGGAGGTAAGCTATTACCGAAAGCTGGCGGCTGGATGGAACAAGTTAAAACCTTATTTGGTTTTATTATGTTAGTTGTGCCACTTATTTTGCTAGAGCGCATTATAGATATTGAAATTATTATGCTTATGGCAGGCTTATTAGCTATCGCCACAGCGCTTTATTTCCACTATTGGCAAAGCGCCCAAACTCAAGGCAAATTAAAAACCTTATTGTGGTTTATGGCTGTTTTATTGATGCTTACTGGCTTTAATTTAACCCAAAACTATTTTTGGCCAACACAAGCCGTGAGTTTACAAACAACCTCGCAAAGCAATGAGTTTAAACACGTTGCCAATTTAGCCGAGCTTAAACAAGCCGTATCACAAGCAAATAGCGAAGGGCGCATGGTTATGGTGGACTTATACGCTGACTGGTGTGTAGCGTGTAAAGAGTTTGAGCATTACACCTTTCCCGACCCGCAAGTACAAAGTGAGTTTAGCCATTACCAACTGATTCAAATTGACTTAACTCAAAGCGATAATGAAACAATTGAGCTAATGGAAGCATATTCAGTGTTTGGTTTACCGAGTATTTTATTCTTTAATACTCAAGGTGAAGAGCTAAGTGCACAACGTGTCACTGGCTTTTTAAATGCGGATGATTTCGCTAAGCACCTTGCTGCAGTGCGTGCCAGCGCTGAATAACCATTCTATATGGCACAACATGATTGTTAATGTTGTGCCATTATTCCCCCTTAAGATACGTCCCCAAAATAGAGATTAGACCAGTATTTTGCTGCTATTTACTTCGAAATCACTATAATAGTTGGTTAACGTGAGAAATTGTTGCTATCTTACTTTTTTCAGCTTACTTTTTAGTGAAAAATTAGTTAGTAACCGCTTAACTCATTACTTATAGGATATATCGCGTATTATGGCTGCAAAATTAAAGATTTTAGTTATAAATGGCCCAAATTTAAACATGCTAGGAAAGCGTGAGCCCGATAAGTACGGTTCGCACTCTTTAGAGCATATTATGAGCGAGTTAAACAGCGCTGCTAATAGTTTAGATGTGGCGTTAACGCATTTTCAAAGTAATAGTGAGCAAGCGCTCATTGAACGCATTCATGATGCTTGGCAAGCGGTTGATTACATCATTATTAACCCTGCAGCATTTACGCACACAAGCGTCGCATTACGTGATGCATTGCTAAGCGTTGATATTCCGTTTTTTGAAGTGCATTTAAGTAATGTGCATGCACGTGAAACGTTTCGCCATCATTCTTATTTTTCTGATGTGGCGCAAGGCGTTATTTGTGGATTAGGTGCAATGGGCTATCACGCTGCTTTACATGCAGCGGTGAGCCGATTGCAAAACTCAAACTAAATTTAAACTAACAAACTAATAGGCGGGTCGTTTATGGATATTCGCAAGATCAAAAAACTAATTGAATTAGTAGAAGAATCAGGTATTGCAGAACTAGAAATCACTGAAGGTGAAGAATCAGTACGTATTAACCGTAACAACATGAGTGCCGGCCCTGCATACGCGCAATTTGCTCCACAGCAATATGCTCCAGCACCCGCTCCTGCGGCTGCACCAGCAGCACCTGTAGCAGAGTCTGAAGCACCAGCGGCAGGTCCTACAGGACACCAAGTTAAATCACCTATGGTAGGTTCTTTTTACGCAGCAGCTTCTCCAGAAGCGCCAGCATATGTTGAAGTCGGTTCACAGGTTAAAGTTGGCGACACATTATGTATCGTTGAAGCAATGAAAATGATGAACCAAATTGAGTCAGATAAAGCCGGTACAGTAAAAGCTATTTTAGTAGAAAACGGCGAGCCAGTAGAATTTGATCAACCTTTATTCATCATTGAATAATAGCGCAACGTAAAAGGCCAACTCTCATGTTAGATAAAGTAGTCATTGCAAACCGAGGTGAAATTGCACTTCGTATATTGCGCGCCTGCAAAGAGCTTGGGATCAAAACGGTTGCTGTGCATTCAACGGCGGATCGCGATCTTAAGCACGTATTACTAGCAGATGAAACCATCTGTATTGGTAAACCAGCAGCAACTGAAAGTTACTTAGACATTCCACGCATTATTGCCGCAGCTGAAATAACTGATGCGGTCGCTATTCACCCAGGTTATGGTTTTCTTGCCGAAAATGCCGACTTTGCCGACCAAGTTGAGCAAAGTGGCTTTGTATTTATTGGTCCTCGTGGCGACACTATTCGCCTAATGGGCGACAAAGTATCAGCTATCGAAGCGATGCGTAAAGCCGGTGTTCCATGTGTGCCAGGTTCTGATGGTCCGGTATCGGATGATAAAGAACGCAACATGCAAATTGCTAAGCGTATTGGTTACCCGGTAATTATTAAAGCAGCTGGCGGCGGCGGTGGTCGTGGTATGCGTGTTGTACGCAACGAGGCTGAGTTAATCAACTCGATTGCGCTTACGCAGCAAGAAGCTAAGCAGTTCTTTGGCAACAGCATGGTTTACATGGAAAAATTCCTTGAAAACCCACGCCACATTGAAGTGCAAGTATTGGCCGATGGTCAAGGTAACGCGGTTCATCTAGGTGAGCGTGATTGTTCAATGCAACGTCGCCACCAAAAAGTAGTGGAAGAGGCGCCAGCACCAGGGATTACTGCAGAAGTACGTAAGTTCATTGGTGAGCGTTGTACACGTGCGTGTATCGAAATTGGTTATCGTGGTGCAGGTACGTTTGAGTTTTTATACGAAAACGGCGAGTTTTACTTCATTGAAATGAATACCCGTATTCAGGTTGAACACCCAGTGACTGAAATGGTTACCGGTGTGGATTTAATCAAAGAGCAGCTAAAAATTGCCGCTGGTCAGCCATTATCATTCACTCAAGACGACGTTGTTATTCGTGGCCACGCTATTGAGTGTCGTATTAATGCTGAAGACCCTGAAACCTTTATTCCATCACCAGGTAAAATCACTCGCTTTCATCCAGCTGGTGGTTTAGGTATTCGTTGGGACAGCCATATTTATGCTGATTACACGGTACCGCCACATTACGATTCTATGATTGGTAAGCTGATCACTTACGGTGAAAACCGTGATGTTGCTATTGCCCGTGCTCGTAATGCACTCAATGAGCTGGTAATCGACGGTATTAAAACGAATACGCCATTGCATAAACGCATTCTTGCAGATGAAAACTTCAAAAACGGTGGTACAAATATCCACTACCTTGAGAAGAAATTAGGGCTGTAAAGTCTATGCTAATTAAAAACCGGCTCAGGCCGGTTTTTTTATCTTTAAAAAAGAGGCAGTATCACCTTAAATAAATAATCTGGTATGATTAACAAATATGCGCTTTTCGTAAATTTTGAGGTAATCATGTCGTGTAGTTTTGATTTTCATTTAGTCGATGAAAATGCCACTGTTGCTATGGGTAATAAATTAGCTGCCATAATAGAACAGGGCGCAGTTATTTATTTGCATGGTGATTTGGGGGCCGGTAAAACGACATTTACTCGCGGTATAGTGCAAGGTTTTGGTCATACAGGTAAGGTTAAAAGTCCCACTTATACACTTGTTGAACCTTACGAGCTTGTGCGTGGCAATGTCTATCATTTTGACTTATACCGATTAGGTGACCCAGAAGAGCTTGAATTTATGGGAATTCGTGATTATTTTTCAGAAACGGCAACTTGTATTGTTGAGTGGCCGGAAAAAGGCGGAGAATTTATTCCTGTTCCCGATCTAAATGCTACGCTAAGTTATGTAGGTGATGAGCGTAAAATTGTTATTAACAGTGCGAGTGAGCGTGGTGTAGCAATTGTCGAAAAACTAAATAATAGATAATAAAATAGTTAAGGCAGTGATTATCAAAATGAGTCGTGGTTTAGTTAAACTTTTTATTTACCTCATGGTTTTTACAGTGAGCTTGCCATTGTGGGCGCAAAACACTATTAATAGTGTGCGTGTCTGGCCATCCCCTGATAGCACCCGGGTGGTGTTTGATCTCGACGATAAACCCGATTTCAGCTACTTTATGCTAAAAAATCCAAGCCGTTTAGTGGTTGATTTAGAAAACACTGATGAGTTGAAAACATTGCCAGGTGTGCCACCAAAACACCAAATTGTTAGTAAGTTACGTTACTCAAAACCTAAAAATAAACACAGCGTGCGTTTAGTGTTTGAATTAAATGGGCCAGTTAAACCAGTTATATTTGCACTAGCCCCCACAGGCCCTTATAAAAATAGATTGGTGGTCGATTTATACGATAAAAGCCAAGCTAAAGGTGCAATTACCCCTGCGCAAACGGCGGCAAAAAAACGCCAATTAAGCCAAGAGCGCGATATTGTAATTGCTATTGATGCAGGGCATGGCGGTGAAGACCCTGGCTCCATTGGCCCATCAGGCACTTACGAAAAAGACATTACACTGCAAATTGCCAAGCGTTTAGAGCGGATGATTGATGCTGAGCGAGGCATGATTTCGCGTATGGTTCGCAGTGGCGATTACTTTGTAAAACTCAATACACGTACCAACCGCGCACGTCAGAAAAAAGCAGACTTTTTTGTTTCTATTCATGCAGATGCGTTTACCAGCCCTGGGCCAAATGGTGCTTCTGTTTGGGTGTTGTCGCTGCGACGTGCCAATTCAGAAATTGGTAAATGGATTGAGGATAAAGAAAAACACTCTGAGTTACTTGGCGGTGCTGCCGATGTAATTAAAGATGCTGCAAATGAAAAGTACTTAGCGCAAGCCTTGCTTGATATGTCGATGGATCACTCCATGAAAACCGGCTTAAACGTGGCTGAGGAAGTAGTTAAAGAGCTACGAAAGGTGGCTAAACTTCATAAAAAAGAGCCGCAACATGCCAGCCTTGCAGTATTAAAGTCGCCAGATATTCCGTCTATTTTGGTTGAAACTGGGTTTATCTCTAATCCACGTGAAGAGCGACTGCTTAAAAGTGCCAATCATCAAGAGCGCTTAGCTAAAGCCATGTTTACCTCAATTAAAAATTACTATTTACGTAACCCGCCTGACGACTCACTGTTTGCGTCATTAAAGTCTCAGTATCCAACAAAACATAAAGTACGTCCTGGTGAGTCACTGAGCATGTTGGCAGGTCGATATGGCGTGAGTATCAGTAAAATAAAACAAGTTAATAAGCTCAGTTCAAATACGCTATTTATTGGTCAGGAACTTGATATTCCTCAGAGTTAATTTTAAAAGCGCACACATTTAAGGTTGTTATGAGTATTGAAATATTACCTGCGCGCTTAGCAAACCAAATTGCGGCGGGTGAAGTTGTTGAGCGTCCCGCATCGGTGGTTAAAGAGTTAGTAGAAAACAGCCTTGATGCAGGCGCGACACGTATTCAAATAGATATTGAACGCGGGGGCCACAAGTTAATTCGTATTCGCGACAATGGAGCGGGTATTGCAAAGGGTGAGCTCACATTAGCGCTCTCTCGCCATGCAACCAGTAAACTAAAGTCCCTAGACGACCTAGAAAATATTTGTTCTCTTGGTTTTAGGGGGGAAGCCTTAGCATCTATTAGTTCGGTATCTCGCTTAACCTTAAGCTCTAAACCCGAAAATCAAGAAGCTGCGTGGCAAGCCTTTGCACAAGGCCGAGATATGGCCGTAGAGGTAAAGCCGGTTGCTCACCCTAGTGGCACCACAATTGAAGTTAAAGATTTATTTTTTAACACCCCAGCAAGACGTAAGTTTTTACGCACTGAAAAAACCGAATTTAGTCATATTGATGAGCTTATAAAGCGTATTGCGCTGAGCCGTTTTGATGTATCAATTACATTAACCCATAATGAAAAAGTGGTGCGCCAGTATCGCGCTAAAACTGATCCTGCTCAAGCGATTACGCGAGTCGCACAAGTGGCGGGTAAAGCGTTTGCTGAGCAAGGATTGCATATTCAATCGGGTGAGGCTGGGTTGCAACTACACGGTTGGGTATTGCCAGTTGGATCGGCTAATAGTACTCAGTATACCTATGTAAATAATCGTATGATGCGCGACAAACTTATTCTGCATGCTATTCGTCAAGCATTTGAAGAGGTCAGTGGCGAGCAAGAACTTCCCGGATTTGTGATTTACATAGATATAGACCCACGCCAAGTGGATGTTAACGTGCACCCGGCAAAGCATGAGGTACGTTTTCATCAAGGTCGTTTGGTACATGACTTTATTTTACAAGCTATTAAACAAGTTGTGGTGCCACTTCAAGCTGAGTTTGTTAATTCGCCAGCCGCTCACGCTCATCATTCACCAGTTACATCGTTTAACCAAGAACACACTTCCAGTAGTGAACTTTTTGATTATCCTAAGTCGTCATTACAACCAAGTCATTCGCCATCTACAAGTAGTGCCTCTTATGGTGGCGGTCGTCAAGGTGCGGGTAGACAGGTGCGTACTGAAAGCCAAAATTACCATGATGTGAATGCGTTTTATCAGGGCGTGAATGAGCAACAAGCGCAGCACTTTGATACTGCGGCAGCATTTGTACAATCTAATGAGACGCAAGTATCAGATACAGCACTGCGCACTGTCGATATAATAAGCATTGAACAGGGCGTTTGCGTGTTCAATAATGAAAATCAACTTTATTGTTCACACTTTAAATACGCATTAGCGGATGATTGGCATACACAAATAAAAGAGCATGGCAGCCTTGAAGGTAAAGCACTCCTATTGCCTGTGCGTGTCAACGTATCAAAACAAGACACGGCGCTTCTTGCTGCTCAGCAGTCTTGGTTTACCTTACTAGGTTTTGAGTTATTAATAGAAAAGCAGTTTGTTATGGTAAAGAAGCTGCCTACAAGCCTGTACTTATTAGATGTAAGTGCTGCAATAGATGCATTGCTTGAGGGATGTAAGGCTCAGCTAGCAAGTATTGATGAATGGCTACAATGGCAGGTAAATATAATTCCCGCACGGTTCTATGCGAGCAATGCCTTTTTAGAGCAGCAAGCGCGCTTACAAAATAATCCGCAAACAATTGAACGCTTGCGAGAAAAAGCAGTTAAAATAGATCTAAACTCTTATCTAACGCAATTTAATTAAGGTATTCGTGTTGAGTAATTTACCGGTCATATTTTTAATGGGCCCAACCGCTGCTGGTAAAACAGCATTGGCAATTTCACTGTGTGAGTATTTAAATACTGAGATTATTAGCGTTGATTCTGCGCTTGTTTATAAAGGTATGGATATTGGTACGGCTAAGCCTGATGCCGACGAATTAGCTCGTGCCCCACATCATTTAATTGACTTACTTGATCCGAGTGAAACGTATTCGGTTGCTGATTTTAGACGTGATGCTATAGAAAAAATTGATAAATTTCATCAACAAGGTAAAGTGCCTGTATTGGTTGGAGGTACAATGATGTACTTCAAAGCGCTAATTGATGGGTTGTCGCCATTACCTGAGGCCGATGCAGACGTTAGAGCCGAACTAGAAACACAAGCTAAAGAGCATGGCTGGCCTTATTTATACAAAGAGCTGGTTAAAGTTGATCCGCAAGCCGCACAAAAGATGAGTGAAAATGATTCGCAGCGAATTAATCGTGCTTTGGAAGTTTACCGTATAACAGGTAAAACGATGACTGAATTGCAAAAGCAAAAGCAGCCAGCATTACCCTATACTTTTCATCAATTTGCAATTGCACCCGATGATCGCAGTGAATTACATCATCGAATTGAAGAAAGGTTTAAAATAATGATTGAACAGGGGTTTGAAAAAGAAGTTTCGACCCTATATCTACGTGAGGATTTACATCCCAATATGCCTTCTATTCGTTGTGTAGGTTATAGACAGATGTGGGATTACCTTGCGGGTGAAATTGATCATGATGAAATGATTTTTCGCGGCATTGCAGCCACACGTCAATTGGCTAAACGTCAATTAACGTGGTTAAGAAGCTGGCCTGATGTTACATGGTTAACAACAGGTGATGAAGAAAACTTGCATCGTGTAGTAAGTTCGCTAAGCTAGTAGTAGTTGAACAAAATTTATCTTTGTTAAATCAGTTCAGCCACTTAATTATAATAACACCTAGAACGAAGGAATAATAACATGGCAAAAGGCCAATCGTTACAAGACCCATTTTTAAATGCACTACGCCGTGAGCGCATTCCAGTATCAATTTTTTTGGTAAATGGCATAAAATTACAAGGTAAAATTCAGTCATTTGACCAATTTGTAATTTTGCTGGAAAACACTGTTAACCAAATGGTGTATAAACATGCAATTTCTACAGTTGTACCTGCACGCGCAGTCAACTTCCAAGGTGTTCAGGGAAATGAAGACACTGAAGAACCTGAAGCTGGAAACTTTTAAATTAGGAGCGTAATGCTTGTTTGACCGCTATGAATCTGGCGAACAGGCAATTTTAGTCCATATCGACTTACCTAAAGAGGGGGATCGTGAAGATCTCCACGAATTAGAAATGTTGGTATCTTCTGCTGGTGTTAGTAGTTTGGCGGTTGTGCAAGGCAGCCGTCAAGCACCACATCCGAAGCTATTTGTCGGTACCGGCAAAGCAGAAGAAATAGCTGAAATTGTCAAAATCCACAATGCCGATGTTGTCATTTTTAACCATCAGTTAAGTCCGTCTCAAGAACGTAATTTAGAGCGTGTTTGCCAATGTCGGGTGCTTGATAGAACCACACTTATCCTCGATATTTTTGCTCAGCGCGCACGTACTCACGAAGGTAAACTTCAAGTTGAGTTAGCGCAGCTTCGTCATATGTCGACTCGTTTAATCCGAGGTTGGACCCACCTTGAACGCCAAAAAGGCGGTATTGGTTTACGTGGTCCTGGTGAAACGCAGTTAGAAACCGATCGACGTTTATTACGTGCACGTATTAAAAATATACGCGCCCGTTTGGCTAAAGTTGGCGTACAACGTGAGCAAGGTAGACGAGCACGTACTCGTAATGAGATCCCAACGGTTTCTTTAGTGGGCTATACTAATGCGGGTAAATCAACCTTATTTAACCGTATTACAAATTCTGATGTGTATGCCGCTGATCAGTTGTTTGCAACACTAGACCCAACCTTACGCAAATTAGATATTGGCGATGTTGGTTCGGTTATTTTAGCGGATACTGTAGGGTTTATTCGCCACTTACCGCATGACTTAGTGGCTGCATTTAAAGCAACGCTGACAGAAACGCGAGAGGCTGATTTACAATTACACGTGATAGATGTAGCCGACCCTCGTCGAAAAGAAAATATTGAACAGGTACAAGAAGTACTCAAAGAAATTGAAGCTGATGATGTACCGCAATTACTTGTATACAACAAAATTGATGCGCTGGATGATGTAACCCCACGTATTGATCGCGATGACGAAGGCCAACCTATAAGGGTATGGTTATCAGCAAAAACAGGTGAAGGTTGCGAGCTGCTAAGTGAGGCTATTAGTGACCTACTAGCTAAAAAGATGTTGAGTGAAACTTTACTACTGGCTCCTCAGTATGGACGTTTAAGAGCATCTTTATTTAACTTAAGTGCAGTACATAACGAACGTTTTGATGAGCAAGGTAATTGGTTGCTAGATGTGCGATTACCTATGATTGAGTGGAATCGTTTGATTAAAGATTTTGGCCCAGAGATTGAAAGTTTTATTAGCTGCGACTAAAAACTGAAAGATTAATGTCGGTTTTAGTATAAGAAATGCATAAGATTTGTTAGATTTAACACAATTTCCGAATTTATTTAGATAACAATGGAGTATAGCTATGGCCTGGAATGAACCGGGTAATAATGGCAATGACAAAGATCCGTGGAATAACAAAGGCGGACGTGATCAAGGCCCACCTGATTTAGACGAGGTGTTCCGTAAATTCAGTAACAAGTTTAACGGCTTATTTGGCGGTAAAAAATCCGGCAATGGTAGCGGCGGTGGACTTGGCGGAGCCGGTATTTCATTTGTACTTATTATCGCTGCCATTGTGTGGGCGTTAAGCGGTATTTATACGGTGAAAGAAGCTGAACGCGGTGTCGTTCTTCAATTTGGTAAGTTTGACCGAATTGCAGATCCAGGCTTGCGTTGGAAAATGACCTTTGTTGAGACGGTTATTCCAGTCGATATCGAAGCTGTTCGTTCGTTATCAGCATCAGGCTTTATGCTAACTGAAGATGAAAACGTAGTAAGCGTTGAGTTTGAAGTACAGTATCGAGTAATCGACCCATACTTATACAAGTTTAGTGTCACTAACGCTGACAGCAGCCTTGAAGAAGCATTAGATAGTGCACTGCGTTATGTTGTTGGCCATTCAAAAATGGACCAAGTACTGACTAACGGCCGTGAAGTTGTGCGTCAAAATACCTGGGATGAGCTAAATCAAATCATCGAACCTTATAACTTAGGTTTAATCGTAACTGACGTTAACTTCAAGGATTCACGTCCGCCAATGGAAGTTAAAGATGCGTTTGATGATGCAATTGCAGCCCAAGAGGATGAACAACGCTTTATTCGTGAAGCCGAAGCGTATGCCCGTGAAATTGAACCGCGTGCGCGTGGTCAAGTAACGCGTATGACGCAAGAGGCTGAAGGTTACCAAGAGCGTATTACTTTAGAAGCGCAAGGTGAAGTGGCTCGTTTTGAGAAATTACTTCCAGAATACCAAGCAGCTAAAGAAGTAACACGCGAGCGTTTATACATAGACGCAATGCAAGAAGTATTAGGTAATAGCTCTAAAATATTGGTTGACGTTAAGGGCGGTAACAACATGATGTATTTACCACTTGATAAAATCATGGAAAAACAGGGTTCATCAACACGCGTTGCTTTACCTAGCTCAAGCGATATTAACGATTTACGTAACAAGGTAAATACGTCACGTAACAGCACTGTTAATAGTGGTAATGATCGCTTTAACAATGATCGCTTCAACGACGGGAGATAAGCATAATGAAAAACTTTAGTTTAGTAATCCTATTAGCTGCCATTGTAATGTGTTTCTCGTCAGTATTTGTGGTTTCTGAAGGCCAAAAGGCGATTGTACTTTTATTTAGTAAAGTACAAAAAGACAGCGATGATCAAGCGGTAGTTTATGGTCCAGGTCTACATCTAAAAGTGCCATTTTTTAGCCAAGTGCGCCGCATTGATGCGCGTATTCAAACGCTAGATGGCACACCGGATCGCTTTGTAACTAGCGAGAAAAAAGACTTAATTGTTGATTCGTTTGTAAAATGGCGTGTTAACGACTTTAGCTCTTTTTACCTGCGTGCACGTGGTGATAAGCAATACGCTGAAACACTGCTTAAGCAAAAAGTAAATAATGGCCTACGTACTAACTTTGGTACTCGTACTATTCGTGAAATTGTATCGGGTGAACGTAGCGAGCTGATGGAAGAAGCGTTAGTACAAGCCTCTGAAAGTGCTAGTGAGCTGGGTATTGAAGTACTTGATGTACGTGTTAAGCAAATTAACTTACCTCAAGAGGTGAGTAGCTCTATTTACCAACGTATGCGTGCTGAGCGTACTGCCGTTGCTAAAGAGCACCGTTCTGAAGGTCAGGAAAAAGCAGAGACGATTCGTGCAGGTGTTGACCGCCGAGTAACAGTAATGCTTGCTGATGCAGAACGTAATGCGCGTTCTGTTCGTGGTCAAGGCGATGCTGATGCTGCTGCGA
Source organism: Pseudoalteromonas sp. TB41 (assembly GCF_000497975.1). Lineage (NCBI taxonomy): Bacteria > Pseudomonadati > Pseudomonadota > Gammaproteobacteria > Alteromonadales > Pseudoalteromonadaceae > Pseudoalteromonas > Pseudoalteromonas sp. TB41. Next base: position 22,335 of record NZ_AUTH01000077.1, read on the forward strand.
TTTACGCTAGTGCTTATAATAAAGACCCTGAGTTCTTTAGCTTTGTTCGCTCTTTAGAAGCTTACAAGCAAACTTTCAAAGGAAAGCAAGACGTGATGGTGTTATCACCGGATAGCGACTTCTTCCAATACATGAAAGGCGCGAAAGCTCAGTAATCACAGCTTTAGTTAAATTTAAAAAGCCCTGCAATTGCAGGGCTTTTTGTTATCTGAATTTTAATCTTATAAATCACTGTTATTTATGTGATTATTAGCTAAACACTGATGTTTACTAAGGGCACGAGGAAAAAATAAGCTAAACGGGGTGAACTTTGCTTTAGTTTTCTGGTAAAATCTCGTCCTAATTTTCTCTAAGTGAATTTGCAATGGGTAAAAACGTTGTAGTACTAGGCACCCAATGGGGTGACGAAGGTAAGGGTAAGGTAGTTGACCTCCTTACAGATAAAGCATCTTTAGTAGTTCGTTATCAAGGTGGTCATAACGCTGGCCATACCTTAGTGATCGACGGTGAAAAGACAGTTCTACACCTTATTCCATCGGGTGTATTACGTGACAATGTTAAATGTGTGATTGGTAATGGTGTTGTTTTATCACCAGAAGCGCTAATGAAAGAAATTGGCATGCTTGAAGAGCGTGGCGTACCAGTACGCGAACGTCTTTTAATCAGTGAAGCATGTCCGCTAATATTGCCTTTCCATGTTGCATTAGATGTAGCTCGCGAAACAGCGCGTGGCGATAAACCAATCGGTACAACGGGTCGTGGTATCGGTCCAGCGTATGAAGATAAAGTAGCACGTCGTGGTTTACGTGTTGGCGATTTATTCAATCCTGAATTATTTGCTACTAAGTTAAAAGAAGTATTGGAATACCACAACTTCACATTAGTGAACTACTACAAAGTAGATGCAGTAGATTTTCAAAAAACGTTTGATGACGCAATGGCTGTTGCTGACATCTTAAAAGCAATGGTAGTTGATGTAACTGAGCTTTTAGATCAAACGCGTAAAGCCGGTGACAACATCTTATTTGAAGGTGCACAAGGTACATTACTTGATATCGATCACGGTACTTATCCTTATGTTACATCTTCAAACACTACTGCTGGTGGCGTTGCTACAGGTGCGGGTTTTGGCCCATTACACCTTGATTATGTACTAGGTATCATTAAAGCGTACACAACACGTGTAGGTTCAGGTCCTTTTCCTACAGAGCTTTACGATGGCCTTGAAAAACAAGACCCAGTAGGTAAGCATTTAGGTGACAAAGGTCATGAGTTTGGTGCTACTACTGGTCGTTTACGTCGTACTGGCTGGTTAGATGCAGTGGCTATGCGCCGTGCAGTTCAAATTAACAGCATTTCAGGTTTTTGTTTAACTAAACTTGACGTTCTAGACGGTTTAGAAACACTTAAAATCTGTACTGGTTATAAGCTTGAAGATGGTACTGTGACTAACGTTACGCCATTAGCGGCTGAAGGTTACGATAAAGTAACACCAGTATACGAAGAAATGCCTGGTTGGTCTGAAAATACCGTGGGTGTAACATCGCTTGAAGGTTTACCTAAAGCAGCAATTGATTACATTAAACGTATTGAAGAAATCACGGGCGTCCCTGTTGATATTATCTCTACAGGTCCAGATCGTGTTGAAACCATGATACTTCGTAGCCCATTTGCATAATTGGGTTTATGTTGAAAAGAAGCTGCCATGTGCAGCTTTTTTTATGCCTATAAAAAAGCACACCTATTAATAGTGGAACGATCTTTGTATATTATTTGGTAAGTTTATTTTTAAAGTGGTTAATATGCGTTTATCTTCTCGTTGCTCAGTGTGGTCATTATCACTACTTACACTTTCTTTATTTAATATAAGCAATAGCTTAGCTGAAGAAAGCCCTGCAGCTGTGCCGCTGTATACTGAATCTGAGTTAATAGCTTTAATTAATGAGAACACTCATCTAGCCCGCGTCAAGGCAGATAATTGCCAGTTAGTGCAAGATATAGAAGCGCGAGCCAATAAAATGGCATTGCCGTCGTATCAATTTTTATACGGTGATATGCTCGCCTACAAGGTGTGTGTTGAGCGTGATGTAGCTTTAGGTGTGTATTACATGAAAAAAGCGGCTGAGCAGGGCTTAGCGGCAGCATTAGAGCAGCTAGGTCGCTATTACGATGTTGGGCAGTTAGTCCAAAAAGACAAAGCCATGGCAATAACCTACCTCCGTGAGGCCTCAGCGCAAGGTAACTTAAAAGCGCAATTACGATTAGTGGGCTTGTTTAATCAAGGCTATGGTAGTCCAAGAGACTTTGAAGATGCTTATCGTTGGCTGTTTAACACCACGGTAGCCGATAAAGCGACACATAAAAAAATAGAGCGAGCATTAACTAAACTTGCTGAAAAAATGCCAGCTAGTGTCGTTACCCGCGCGCGCTTACCTATGTAACCTAAACTCTAGCTAGAGAAAATCAACCTAATTATGACTATGATTTAATATGTTAGTAAATCTCTTAATCAGAGTTTAGGTTTGTAAATAAAAAAGCGAGAGTGCTTTTTTTAGCACTCTCGCTTTTTAGTTATTACTCGTCTTTTTTATTGTCTTTGGCTTTGTTATTGGCCGGATCTTTTAATAGCGATATTTTAGGCGGTTGCAATGCAACTACTCGTTCACCCTCTTGTGGTGGCTTTTCCATATCACTGGTAAAAGGCCTCATTTTCACTGGTGCGTCTTCATCACTGTCTTTATCCCCTTTGAGAATAAACAGTGGGATCGCTTCAGGATTCATTTCTAAATACTGCTGCCAGCTAAACTCTTCAGATATACGTGTTGCACTCACTTTACCGCCTTTGGCAATAACACTGCTTAAGCGTGCATATGCGCCGTTTTCACCAAACAGAATTTGTCGAGATAAAAACGTCGCACTGTCTTTATTTGCTTTGGCGTGCGAAGAAGAGGAACGTAGTGAAAATACATTTTTTTCATTTAATAAATGAGAGAAGTACTGCACCCCTAATGCGTTGTGGTGGCGATTAGGTGAAAGCGCTAAAACACTGCGAATCGTGGTTAAAGGTAAATAACGTTCAGCATGCTCCGATTGCGGGTTACCGTAATAACAAGGCAGGCCATCCATGCGCGCCATTCTACAGTTCTCCCAAGCAGGATCTGATAGATGAACAGGAATATTTTGCTCTTTTAAGCCACGTGCAATTGCACGCGATACATGGTTTGCACCAATGATTAAAATAGTATTAGGGGATGGTTGACGCACTCCAAGTAGTTTCGCAACAGGGATAGCCGTTAAGCTTTGCAGTACCACAGTAACAATAATAACAGTAAATATGAGTGGCACCATTTTTTCGGCATCGGCCACTCCCGCTTCCATCATACTCAGCGCAAATACTGAACCAACGGCTGCTGCAACAATACCGCGAGGTGCAATCCAAGCAAGTACTAGGCGTGATTTCATCGGTAAGTCTGTACCAAAGGTTGAAATAGCAATACACAATGGGCGCGCAATAAATAGCACAATAGCTAAAAATATAAAGACGTCGCTGTCGAGCATCATTAAATCAGAGAGTTGTAGTCTTGCGGCCAATAAAATAAATAAAGTTGAGATTAAAATCATCGACAAATCTTCTTTAAACTCGAGTACCGAATCTATTTCCAAGTCATCTTGATTAGCTAACCAAATGCCAAACACCGTCACAGCCAGTAAGCCTGACTCATGGCTTATGTGGTTTGAAATAGAAAAGCTAATTAACACTAACGCTAAAATACCAAACTTATGTAGCTCAAATGGCAGCCATTCTCGGCGCATTAGTTGCGTCGTGATCCAACCCGAAACCACACCAATACTTAAACCAACGCCAACGGTTTTAACCAGTGCAACGATAGTGTGGCTAAGTACTTCACCCTGACCAACCAGCATTACGGCTTCAAACACTAACACTGCAAATAAAGCGCCAATGGGGTCTATTACTATGCCTTCCCAGCGTAAAATACGATCGATATCCTGGGTAGGTCGCATCGAGTTAAGTAATGGAGCAATAACGGTTGGCCCCGTAACAACAAGCACTGCGCCAAGTACTGCAGCAACTCGCCAATTTAACTCGAGTAACCAATAGGCGCTAAAACTAATAACAATACAAGTTGTAAGCATACCAATAGAGCAGAGGTTTCTGACGACTTTACTGATCCCTTTAAGTTCTCGAAAATGTAAAGTTAAGGACCCTTCAAATAAAATCACAGCGACACTCAAAGAGACCACAGGAAAAAGTAAATCACCTAATAATGCATCAGGGTCTAATACGCCACTAAATGGCCCTAATAAAAGCCCTGTAAGCAATAAAAACAGAATAGCGGGTACTCTAAACGCCCAAGCGACCCATTGGGCTAACACTGAACACAGTGCAATACCGGCTATATAAATTGCTGACATAGAGTAAAAACTCCTTAATTTTAATAATGTTTAAAAGTATAACGGTTACCAACCAGTAATACAGTGGGTATACACGTGTAAATTAAATTTAGCTAATAAATAATGTTTATTTATTTAGTGTTAACGTCTTTTGTGAGAGTGTTATCAAAGTTATAGTCTCTATAATTACCATTTATAGTAGTCTAACTTTATGATATCTATTGCAAAATGTGCATGCCTTGTCTGTTATCACCTATTTAGCTTTAATTTTAGCCTTGATCTAAGCGGCTATTTTAACGTATTATACTTCGTGTTCGAATAATTAGTTATCTAATAAAGTTTGTTGTTTAAGTAAGTAAACGTGTTAGATATAAACATCTTAACTCTCTTAGTGATTGTTTCAGTGATGTTTTATAATGTTCGAACATAAAATATCATTTACCGAACTCTTTGGTATAGTTTTGCTCAAGGTGTTTATTTGCTTAACGCATATAAATTAAAGTTTGAGTTGAATTATTACCTTTCAATATTTAATCCCCATCGTGGCGGTTAAATCTCGGTCCTTAAGTCATCACCCTATCTGTTGGTGTACCAGACTTAAGAGGCTCTATGTATGTTGTTAATAAAAAAGCCGCACACAGCTTTTTACAGCGATACATAAACAACACTTTATATTTTTTTAGTTAGTACAATCCAATTTTATTGGGTTAATACTATTTATTTTTTGCATCTCAATTTAAAACAATGGTTTTAGAGACGGTGTACGCGTGTGTAAAAAAAGTGTGGGCAATGATAAACAAATTCGACGTTATGTTTTAAACATAGCGACCTGGTTTCATTCATCAGTGTGATGAATACAAATAAAATGGAAAGTTGAGCATTTATGCAAAAGTTAAATTGGCGACGTATCGTACTTAAAGTGGGCAGTGCCTTAATTGCACCCGATCAAGATGGCTGTCGTTCACGCTACTTGTTAACCATCGCACAGTTTATCGTTCACTGTCGCGCACGTGGTATAGAGGTTATTTTAGTGTCATCAGGCTCTGTAGCGGCAGGCTCGCATTTATTTCCATCAGAGAAGCCGCGCTCAGTTGTTATGAAAAAAGCCATGGCAGCAGCAGGGCAAACAGAAATGATGGCCATGTGGGATCGTTTCTTTGATTTTCCTTCGGCGCAGCTACTATTAACTCATGGTGACCTACGTGACCGTGAGCGCTATCAAAGTATTCGTGAAACTGTATTTACCTTGTTAGAACACGGCGTGCTACCTATCATTAATGAAAATGATGCGGTGACAACAGATGATTTAAAAGTGGGTGATAACGATAACTTATCAGCTATGGTGGCAGCTGCCGCTGACGCTGACGCATTAATGATTTTTTCAGATGTAGATGGGCTGTACGACAAAAACCCAAATTTGCATGACGATGCCGTATTATTGCCTGAAATAAAATCAATTGATGATTCTATTTATGCTATGGCAGGATGTGCTACCAGTGCAGTAGGCACCGGTGGTATGAAAACCAAGATTGAAGCGGCAGAAAAAGCCACATCACATGGTATTGCAACGTATATTATTAACGGCTTTAAAGAAGAAACCTTTACTCGTTTATTAGCGGGCGAAAATCCAGGTAGTGTGTTCTTGCCTTATGAAAAACCAATGCAAGACTCTATTCACTGGATGACACATACCGCAAATGAACAAGGTGAAGTGGTTGTCGATGGGTCATTTGATGATTCACTAGAAGGCGAAGACGGCTGTTTACGAGGCGATGAGATCAAGGAAGTACATGGTGAGTTTGCTGTGGGCGATACTATCTTAGTTCGCAGTGAAGATGGTACGCGTTTAGCTAAAGCCACAGCAAATTACAGTAGCTGTTTGTTAAACTTTATTGCAGACAACGAACAGAGTGAATTCAGCGAAAAAATGCAGGATTCAATTGGACCAATTATTTCAGAAAAAGATATCGCATTATTGGAGAAGTCATGAGTTTAATTACGGATATATCACGCCAAGCAGCAAAAGCTGCACATACACTTGCTTTACTCGATACCGAGACTAAAAACAACGTGTTAACCGATATGGCAGCGGCATTAAGAGATCAAAAAGAATTTATAATCAAAGAAAACGAAAGTGACCTAAGCGCTGCGCGTGACAATAATTTAGCAGCGTCAATGATAGACCGTTTAACATTGAATGATGAGCGCATTGAAGCGATGGCTGAAGGTATCGAAGTGATTGTTTCACTTGATGATCCGGTTGGCCAGTTACGTGATATCACTGAACGTCCAAATGGCATTAAAATTCGTAAAATGCGTGTACCACTGGGCGTGGTATGCATGATTTACGAAGCACGACCTAATGTAACGGCTGACGCGGGTGCATTGTGCTTTAAGTCGGGTAATGGTGTTATTTTGCGCGGTGGTAAAGAAGCGCTTAAAAGCTCACAAGCCATTGCTAGTGTAATGCACAGCGTGCTTACTAAACATGGTTTGCCAACGGCGCTAATTTCAGTTATTCCAGATCCTGACCGTGCTTTACTAATGGAATTAATGCAGCAACGCGACAGTATTGATTTAATTATCCCACGGGGCGGTGAAGGGCTTATTAACTATGTAACAGAAAACAGTACAATTCCTGTTATTCAGCACTTTAAAGGCGTGTGTCATTTATACGTAGATAAAGATGCAGACTTAGAAGTGGCACTTAATCTACTACTTAATGGTAAGACTCAGCGTACTGGTGTATGTAATGCACTTGAGGGTTTAGTGGTACACCAAGATGTAGCTGATGAGTTTTTAAATTTGTGTGCAGTTGTACTTCGTCAAGAAGGTGTAAAAATTAATGCTGACGCTAAAGCGGCTGAATATTTTGATAATGCCACTGTGCTTGCAGATAACGAATTTGGTGAAGAATATTTAGATTTAGAAATTGCTATTCGTATAGTGCCAAGCTTTGATGCAGCCGTTGAGCACATTGCTCAATTTGGCTCAAATCATACCGAAGTTATCTGTACTAAAAACGATGCTGCGGCAGAGTTATTCCAACGTAGTGTGGATGCATCGGTTGTTATGGTTAATGCGTCATCACGTTTCTCTGATGGCTCACAACTAGGTTTAGGCGCCGAGATTGGTATTGCAACGACTAAGCTGCATGCTTATGGTCCAATGGGGCTTGAGTCACTAACTACTGAGAAATATTTAGTTAATGGTGTTGGTCAAGTTCGCGAATAACTTACCCAACCTAATAAACGATAAAAATGCCGAGCTTTTGCTCGGCATTTTTGATCTCGATTTAGCAAAATCAAACAACTAAGCAAACATAAAGATTAAAACAGGGCAAAAAATTATTAACAGAGAAATTTATTTAGAATATAAAAATAAGGATATTACTTAAGGGAGAGAGTAGGAAAGTGGTGGAGCTAAGCAGGATCGAACTGCTGACCTCCTGCGTGCAAGGCAGGCGCTCTCCCAGCTGAGCTATAGCCCCACATTCCTAATTTACATACAATGTAAATGCTTAAGTGCTGAGTCTCAAGCGGGGTGAACTTTAAATATTTTTACGATTTTGGTCAAGTATTTTTTCACAAATTTTTCCGTTTTAACTAATTTTTGTTAAACTCGAGCTCAATATTTACTAAAACGACAATACATAATGAAAAAATACGCGTTAGTTTTCATGATTTTCCTTTTTGGTTGTGCCAGTTCAGTAGATGAACCGCCCTACGAAATTAATAATAAACAATTTTATGACACCCTTGATGAGCAAGGTAACAAGCTTTTTGCTTATGTGGTTTCTGTAAAGGCTAAAAGTCGTGAGCAAATTAATGTCAATAAAAAACTAACCCGCAGTGATGTTCAGCGTTTTGCTGAGCAAGAGCATTTTGAAGAGTCGAGTGTTTTAAAATTACAATTAGAAGATCAAGCGGTAGAGTTTCTTAATAAAGAACTAGCACAGCGTAACTATTGTGCAGATAAGCATGAAATAAACGAAGTACTATGGCGTGATTTAAGTGTGCAGCTAAGAGGGCGTTGTTTGTAGTATGTTAGCGGATAAACAAAAACTAGCGGCAGTGTTAGCCCAACTAAATATAGAATATGACGTAATAGAACATCCAGCGCTACATGGCAGTTTAGATGCCGATGAACTGATGGTAAATCGCCCAGGAACACGCTTAAAAAACCTATTTTTGCGAGACAACGAAGGTAAGCGTCATTTTTTAGTGATCACCGCGCATGATAAACAGTTGGATTTAAAGTCACTTGCTAAACAGCAAGGGCTATCGCGCTTAGGCTTCGCCTCTAATGAGCGCTTGGCTAAGTACTTAAAGGTTGCACCTGGTTGCGTGTCAATGCTCAGCTTAATGAACGACAAACAACGAGATGTAACGCTTTGGCTTGACCAAGATATTTGGTTTGGCGATTTATTTCATTGCCACCCGTTTGAAAATACCCAAACATGGTTATTAACTAAGCCTGATTTACTGCGTTTTTTTGACTTTACTGAGCATCAGCCGCGGGTGATGTTTTTGCCATCGCGCTGAGCCCACAAAATAAGCCCTAGTCCACACAAACACACAGCGAGTAATGTTGCCATAAACGCCGTTTGTCCATGAGTTTGATAAACCACCCCAGGTAATAACGAGCCCAGTGCGCCGCCGCTGTAATAAAATGATACATAGCACCCGTTGGTAACGCTTGGCGGTGCGTGACTGATTTTATTAACCAGTGGTGCCGCTGTGGAATGAATTACAAACATAGCGCCACAAAAGAGTGTGAATGCAATTAAAAACAACAACAGTGAATGACTAATTAATAACACAATACTGAGGTTATAAAACACGAATACCGCGGCCAACAATCGCCAGGCTGAAGTCATTTTTTTTAATAGCCAAGGAGTGAAAATAGAAGCCAAAGCACCCACCAAATAGCCACTATAAACAAAGCCAATGTCGCGCGTGTTATTAATTAAAAAGGTATTTTTTAAAATAAAAGGCAAGTAGTTTAATAATGCTGCAAAGCAAAAAAACATACAAAAAATGGCACCATAGAGCTTAAGTGCAGAGCCCTCTTTAAGTTGTTTTATATAATCTAATGGTGATAAAACCTCGGTTGATTTAACGAGATTAAAACGTTTATGGGGAATACTTAACGCTAGAATAATCAGCATGGCTGCTATTAGGTAATAAAAACTCTGCCACGACCAAACATCGCTAAAGAGCGCAGCCAATACACGACCAAAATAACCACCGACAATCGTACTACCTATATATAGCGTCATATTTTTTTGTAATGTATCGGCTTGATAGCTCATACCAATAAAGCTGGTCATGGCAGTCAATGCGGCAGGTAAAGTCAGTCCTTGTAAAAACCTTACCAGTAGAAGTAATTCAAAACTCGGGGCATAAATAAATAAGATACAACCCACACCCAGTAACAACATAGCGAAGCGTAATATCAATAAAGGGTTTCGCTTAGCTAAAAACAGTCCATACACCAAAGGGGCAATAGCTAAAGGCAACATAGTGGCCGTCATTAAGCTGCCTGCAACAGCAGGAGCAACATTAAATTCAGTAGCAAATAAACTTAATAATGGCTGTGGTGCGTATAAAACAAAAAAAATGAAAACTGAACAGATGAGTAGGTGAGGTAAGCGCATTAACTGCCATATACATTGCTTATTAGTTGAGCTGCATTATATACAAAACTGCTAGGGTTTTCATAAATTAACCTTTATTGCGCTAAATCATGCTTTGTTTTCAGTAGTTTGTTAGATTAATACCAATAGCGCTGTTATTTACGCTCGTTGGTGATTAAAATAGCATTAATATTCGTTTTTAGTGGGAACACGCCATGGGGTCACTACAAGAGCAATTGCTCCAAGCTGGTTTAACAACATCACATAAAGCTAAAGTTGCTAAATCAGAAAAGCGCAAGCAACAGAAAAAGCAAAAGAAGGGAGCGACGAGCAACCCGAACGATTTACAAAAGCATATTCAGCAAACTAAGTTGGAGCAGCAGCAAAAAGCTGAAGAGCTCAATAAAGCGCGCCAAGAAGAATTAAAGCAGCGCGAGCAAGTCGCCCGTGTTAAGCAAATTTTAGAGCATCATAATCAAGAGTCAATTCGCGGTGAGCGTACCTTTAACTTCACTTATGAAAATAAAGTGAAAGGGCTTGATGTGAATGAGCAAACGCAAAAGGCGCTCTCGGGCGGGCGTTTAGCTATTTGTGTGTTAGAAGGTCAGTTTTACGTATTAGAAGATGAGCCTGCGCGTAAAGTGGCTGAGGTGGATGAAAAGTATATTGTGTTTCATGTTGAGCCTGAAAATAAAGCCAAAGATGAAGACGATCCGTATGCTGATTTTGAAGTGCCAGACGATCTTATTTGGTAAGCCTATTAAGTATCTGCTCAGTTAAAGCAAGCTAGTATGTGTTTTATGAGGGATACACGTATTTGTTCTGATTGATCGTCAAACCTTACCAAGGACGTATGCTTTTTAAAGATTTATTGACTACAATAATCACAACCGTTTTTTTTAACCGTAAAAAGAAGAGTAAATACAATGAGCAAGATAAAAACACTTTTATTAGGCGCGGGTATTGGTTTAGCCGCAAGTTTTTCATTTTCAGCAGCCGCTGCAGATGGCGCTGCACTTTACACAGCTAAAAATTGTCAAACATGTCATGGTGCAGAAGGTAAAGCACCTATTATGGCGATGTACCCTAAACTAAATGGTCAAAACAAAGAATATTTAGTAGCGCAAATGAAAGACATCAAGTCAGGCGCTCGTAACAACGGTATGTCTATGGCGATGAAAGCGATGGTTGCGACTGTGACTGATGAAGAATTTGAAGCGATTGCCGATTACCTATCAAAAGTACAATAACCGTTAACGCTAATTAAAAAGAGCCACACCTATGTGTGGCTTTTTTATTTGGTGATTGCCATCATGCTAATACTCATTTAGACTTCTAAACATCTACAATCACTAGCGCTATGCTGTGTTTTAAAAGGCTTGTTATGTTTGATTTACCCCAGCTCAATTTAAAAAATAAAGTATCAGAACAAGAGTGGCAACTACGTGTTGATTTAGCCGCATGTTATCGATTAGTTGACCATTTTCGTTGGGGGGATTTAATTTATACGCACCTTTCTGCTCGCCTACCGGGCACGGATCATTATTTAGTGAATGCCTTTGGCTTAACGTTTGATGAGATCACTGCATCTAACTTAGTCAAAGTAGATTTAAATGGCCGCATTATTGACGATACACCCTTTAATATTAACCCTGCAGGGTTCACTATTCACAGTGCCATTCACGAAGTACGTGAGGATGCACATTGCGTTATACACCTGCACACCAAAGAAACGATTGCGGTTGCAACACAAAAAGAAGGGCTGTTACCGCTAAGTCAGTATTCGATGTTTTCATTGCCGTCTCTGTCTTACCATGGCTATGAAGGTTTAGCGGTGAATGACGATGAGCGTAAACGCCTGCAAACAGATTTAGGCACCACCAATCATATGCTATTGGTCAACCACGGCGGTTTAACAGTAGGCCCAACGGTAGGCGATGCGTTTATGCGCTTTTATGACCTTCAGCGTGCCTGTGAAATACAGTTAGCCATTCAATCAAGTGCGCAAGAAGCGGTGGCTGTACCTCAAGCTATTATTGATAACATTTATAACCAAGCGAACGTCGTTCACAGCGGCAGTACAGGGGGCCAGCTAGCATGGCCTGCCATGTTACGAAAAGCGTATCGTCTTGATCCTAGTTTTGCAAAATAACCCACTGAAGGTTAATAAGGAATTTTTATGAAAGTAAATCGCGTTGAAGTCTTTGATATTCATTGCCCTGATCGTCCTGCATGGACGCCGGTATTTGTTCGAATTCATACCGATGAAGGTATTAGCGGTGTTGGTGAAGCAGGTCTTGCGTACGATTTAGGACACAGTGCCGCTGCTGCGATGATCAAAGAAATGGCCGATGCCTTTTTAATTGGACACGACCCGTTTCAAACTGAAAAACTATGGTCGCGTATGTTGCGTGAAAGTTTTTGGGGTCTAGGTGGTGGGCCGGTGGTTTACGCAGCAATGAGTGCGATTGATACGGCGCTTTGGGATATAAAAGGTAAAGCATTGGGTTTACCGGTTTATCAGTTGCTTGGCGGTAAAGTTAACGACAAGCTGCGTACTTATGCATCACAGCTGCAGTTTGACTGGGACAGTGAATTTAAAGCGCTGGTACAGCCACAAGAATATGCAGAAGCGGCACTAAAAGCGGTGGCGGAAGGTTACGATGCGGTGAAAGTCGATCCAATTCAATACGATAAAGACGGTAACACCTATTACGACCGCACAAATATTATTTCTCGCCCAGAGATGAAACTATACCGCGCACGTATGCAGGCTATTCGAGAGGCCGTGGGTGACGAAGTAGATATTATTTTTGAATGTCATAGCTTACCAGGGGCGACATCGGCAATTCAAATTGGTGAAATTGCAGAAGAATTTGACTGTATGTATTTTGAAGAGCCGGTGAATTACTTAAACCATTCATTACATGCAAAAGTGGCTGACAAAGTGGCTGTGCCTATTGCAGGCGGCGAGCGCTTGTATAACCGCTGGGGGGTACGTCCTTATTTAGAAGATCAAAGTATTGATGTACTACAGCCAGATATCGGCTTATGTGGTGGCTTTACCGAAACTAAAAAAGTATGTGATTACGCTGATATTTTTGATGTGCGTATTCAGGCACACGTATGTGGAGGGCCGGTTGCAACGGCGGCATCATTGCACTTAGAAACAGCGATCCCTAACTTTTTAATTCACGAGCATCATACTTACGCGATTAAAAAGTGGAATAGAGAGCTATGCTTACAAGATCCACAACCTAAAAATGGTTTTTTTGAAGTATCAGAAGAACCAGGTCTTGGGATTGAGCTTAACGATGAAATTGTAATGCGCTCACAACGCGTAGAAATAAAATAGTTTACTCTGTTGAGGAATAGCCGGTAAGTGAGTTGTCACTTACCGGCTTTTTTATCGCTGTGGGTTTATTTTACAAAGTACTTGTTTTAGTTCAATGGTTGCTTTGCTATCAAGGTGGCGAACAAAACAGCGCTCTCCCTTAGTCACGAGCTCAAATTGATCTGGCATATTAAGTTGCTTGCCCAAAATAGGGTTGCCCTGAGGATCTTTATGATTAAGTTGCTCAAGGGTAACCGTGCTTGAGGTGACAAAAACATCGTCTGCTAATTGAACCTGCGAGCTATGCAGCAGCTGCGCAATTGCGTCGGCTACTTTAGCGCTATTAGGCTCAATTAGTAACGCATGTTGCAATTTAGGTGTGGGCTCTGAGCTTTGTGCTAAGCACCCACTTAAAAATAGCGAAATTGCAGTTATTGCTAATAAAATCTTCATTGCTTATCTCATGTTATCACTAAGAATAATATTCTGTTTAAGTACAGTCTGAATTCGCGCGTCTTTTACTTCAGGCATATCGGTGGCGATAGTGGGCGCAAAACCGAGAACACTATTTATTGAGCTTGGGGCTGGGCAACTGCCGGTTGCTCTATAACTAAGTGCGGTATTAAGTAAGCCTTCACTTGCATCACCTAAGCGTTTGCTAAAGTCATCGGCAACAGCACAGCCTGCAATAAGTACGGGCTGGCGCGCATTATCAATGGTATTTTGCGGTGCAAAGCCATCTGAATATTCACCAAAACCTTTGTTATTTTCGCCAGTAAATTGAATGGTAAAATAAGTAGTGTCGCAGTTATCGGTTGGGTAAAAGCCATACGGTTTACCACAGGTGCCAGCCCCTATCTGAATGATTTCAACATCGGCTCCGCGCAGCCCGTTAATTATAGCCTCACTGGCTGAGCAGGTACTGCTGGTGGTGAGTACAAATACCCGATCTAAATTTAACGTTGGTAATGGGGTGCCTGCAGCTATTGCAGGGTTATTTTCAAACCCGACAAAACGATTTGTAAAGGGCATGGGGGTCAGTGTTTGCCCTGTGATAGGGTTGGTATTGGGGTATTTATCGTTAAAAATAGTGCGTTCAAATATTTTGCCTTGGGTATTGCTACCTGCCACCATATAGCCTACTTGGCTGGCCATTTGTAACAAACCACCGCCGTTATAGCGCACATCAATGACTAAATCTTTAATGCTGCTGGCAGCGAGTTGGTTAAAGGCGTTGTAAAGCTGCGTTTCGGCTATCGCGTTGTGGCTATTAAATTGAAAGTAACCCACATCGCCGTTTGCTAAATCAGTACGTACGTTCATTACTGGTTGCGACTCGATATTTTGAGATGTGAGCGTAACAATGCGATTTTCATTAGTGCTGATATCCCTAAATACAAATTCGGTAACTTTACCTGTTTGTTCTGGGAATAAACCTGCGTTAATAATAGCTACCTCGCTTGATGAGGTCGTGTTAATAAAATCAACACCATCAACTTCTAAAAGCTCAAAGCCCCTAATAATATTTTGATTACTAGCAGGGGTATTTGGCTCGGTATAGCTAACAATTGCTTGGCGCGGCGCACTACCAGCGATTATTTTTATATTAAAGCCATAACCAAAGCTTAGGCCTGATTGATTTTGTCTTTGCCACTCATCGGTTGGCAAACTAAAGTGAAAGTTATCTTTTTTCGCACCCGACTCAGTCAGTTGCTCCGTTTTTAAAGTATTAAAGTAATCAATGACGCCTGACGTTAATGCCGGATTAGTATCAATAATTTCGTCGTACCATAAGTAGGTTTCGTTACTCCAAGAGCGTAGCCAGTTTTTTTCATTAATTGCTTGGCATTGACCTTTAAATTGCCCTGAGCTAGCAAATACACCAGAAGTCCAGCCGCTATTGTCTGTTGTTGGGTTGGTCGCATTGTCGCTACCTCCACCG
>NZ_AUTH01000077.1:37670-64519 GCF_000497975.1 Pseudoalteromonas sp. TB41
GCTAGCGAAAAAGGGAGTAATGTGTATTTGAGAGAAGATGAATTAAAAATGGCCATACGCATGCTCGTTTTTTAAACTGTTGAGCTAAATATAGCGGTTTTTATTTAGAGTTGATAGAGTCGCGCTGCATTTTTGTAACTCAAATGTTGCCATGTAAGCTCATCGCTACATAGGCTGCGATAATGTTGCCATAACTCATTGTAGTTAATGTTAATTTGGCACACGGGGAAGTTGCTGGCAAACATCACTCTTTGCATACCAAAATGCTTTAAAATATGTGTTAAACATTGGGTTTGCTGCTCGCTATTAAGCATTAGTAATTCAAAGCCTGAAAACTTCATCGCAACATTAGGCTGTTTTGCAAGTAGTTCAATTGCAGTTGCCCAGTTAGCAAGGTTGTGTGCAAGCCCTGCGTGATTAATGATGATTTGTAAGTCACTAACTTGGTTGGCATAAGAAATAAGTTGCTCGGTGATGTTGAGGTTTTCTATTTCAAATTGCGCTTCAAAATGCAGTTTTAAGTGGCTCAAGTGGCGCAGGTTATCGAGACAATGAGGGTTCAATAAGCGCGTGGCATCATGACCTTCAGTGATATCTCTAATGCCGACAAGGGATGAATGTTTTAGATGTTTAAGTGCTAGTTTAAATCCGTTATTTGGCTGGTTAATTGTTGCAAAGCTAATCGCTTTGTAAGGTAGCCTTTTTATATGCTTTGCTAACCAGTTTAATTCATTAATAGGTTGCTCATTATCAAAGCCAGCTTCTATATGCACTAAACCAACGAGTTCAAAGTCCGTACTTTTGATTAGTTCAGCAACGCTAATCGGTTGTTTTATTTTATCTAAGTTAGGCCAAGCGGGTGGGTTAGCACCTTGCAGCCAGGTGTATTGACCCTCCAGCAAATTAAAAAAATGCACATGCGGGTCAATAATTTTAGTACTCATTGCGCTGTGTAACCGCCATCAATGCGTTGCAAACTGCCGGTAATAAAGCTGGCTTCTGGACTTACTAAAAAGTTTACCAGTGCTGCAACTTCATCGGCTTGGCCTAAACGATTAAGTGGTTGTAAAGCAGCTTCTTCGGCAACAATATCTGCCTTATTTGCGCCACTTTTTTTGCAGTATGCATCAATCGCATTATGAAATAATGGCGTTTCTATGGTGCCAGGACACACGGCATTAGTGCGAATATTAAAGCTTGCGTAATCTAAGGCGGTGGTTTTAGCCATCGAAGCCAATGCATGTTTAGTCAGGTTATAAGCAAATGAGTTTTGTTTGCCAATAATGGCCTGATCTGAGGCAATTAACACAATAGCGCCATCTTGTTGTGCTTTCATGGCTGGTAATACGCTTTGTATAGCCGCGTACGCACCTTTAACATTCAGTGCCATTAACGCATCGAATGTCGCTTCATCGGTTTGCTCAATTGTGGCACTTAGGTGCTTGCCAGCATTTGAAACAAGTACATCAATGCGTTGTGTTTTTTCAATAATAGCCTGTATACACTGGCGTACGACGGTTACATTACTAACATCACATTGATGAAAAACACCACTCTTACTGGGTTCAATATCTAGGTTATGAACCTGATAGCCGCTCGTTAATAATCGCTGAACCACAGCAAAGCCAATGCCTTTAGAGCCACCGGTTACTATTGCAACTTTTGACATACTTGTTCCTTTAATTAGCAATTAATGTGCGTGGCCGCAACCACCTTCAGCATGAACATGGCCGTGAGAAATCTCTTCGTTTGTTGCTTCTCGAACTGAGACAACCTCAACATCAAAAGTCAGCGTTTTACCAGCAAATGGGTGGTTTAAATCACAATCAGCATTAAAGCGGCCTACTTTTACAATGGTTACTTGGTGGCGACCTTGGTTTGATTGCACCATAGCAGTCATGCCTGGTTTCCATACTTTTACATCACCTTGAAGGTGCTTAAGCGGAATGCGCTGAATTAAGTCATCAACACGCTCACCGTATGATTCACTTGGAGATAACGTTACGCTAAATTTATCACCAGCAGTTTTACCTTCAAGTGCGGTTTCTAAACCGGGTAGCATGCCTTCGCTGCCGTGAATGTAACTTAATGGCGCGTCGTTAAGGCTACTTTCTATTTGCTCACCGGCTTCGCTAAGGGTGTAATGAAATTCAACGGCCGAATTTTTACTGATTTGCATGCATGTCTCTTTAAGATTTAAATAAATTAAAAAGCAATTTTACGCGAAATACTGCGCTTTAGAAACTTAACGGGGATGATTTAATGTATTTTGTAAGTCGAGTAACAGATCTTTTTTAGCCGGTGTGGTTTTAGGTGTCGCAGCTTGGGGTATAAATAAAACCAACTGAGTACCAGGTTTTAATACGCTTGAGGCAGATAATTTATTCCAACGCGCTAAATCGCTATGAGCAACGCCGTATAACTGACTTATATTCCAAAGGTTGTCACCGGGTTTTACGTGGTAATCTACCTCGATGGTTGGAATGATTTGCTCTTTTTGTTCTAGATAAGGGCTTATTTTATAGTTAATAGTGAGCGACTCAGGCAACGTTTGCGGCTCCCCTAAAATAAGCTTTTCGCCAACGCCAATAAAGTTATTTTGCTTATTATTGAGCTGTTTTAATACTTCTAAAGGCAGGCCAAAATGCCTAGCAATACCGTACAGCGTGTCATTTTTCTTAACGATGTATTCGCCTGCAAAATTGGCTTTAAAAAAGCGGTTTTTTAATAAAGCTTGTTGCTCTATAGGTAATAACAGAGTGTGCGGTCCATGGGGAGAGCTTTGATTTTTTAAATAACCCCGATTAAGGGCATGCAGTTGTTTGGCGCCCATGCCAGAGAGCTTGGCCATAACTGAAAAATCAAACTGTTTTGCCACATTTAGCGAGGTAGTCAGTGCTTTATAAGGAAGCTTTGGCCGTTTAAAATTTGCCTTAGGGTGTTTCACTAAATAGCTCAGTGCTAATAGTTTTGGTACATAGTCAGCGGTTTCTTTTGGCAGTGTTAGTGCCCAAAAGTCAGTTGATTTACCTCGTTTTTGATTGCGTTTTATAGCGCGCTTAACTCGGCCTTCACCGGTATTATAGGCCGCAAGTGCATGTAGCCAATTACCATCAAAACGTTTATGTAAATAGCTTAAATAATCAAGTGCCGCATCGGTTGAGGCTAATACATCCTGGCGTCCGTCGTACCATTGATCTGATTTAACCCCAAAATGATGCGCGGTTGCTGCAACGAGTTGCCACACTCCCACAGCGTGCTCGCTTGAGCGTGCGGTAGGTCTAAAGCCACTTTCTACAAATGGTAACAAGGCGAGCTCCATCGGCAAGCGCTTTTGCTCAACTTTTTTTACAATATGGTATAAAAAAGGCGCTGCACGTCGAGACACTATTTTTAAATAATTAGGCTGTTTTAAATACCAGTTAATGCGTTTTTTTAACGCCTGATTTTGCTCAACCGGTAAATGTAAGTTATCAGCAATATGTGCCCATAACTCTGTGGGTTGAGCTATTTCAGGGGCTTTGGCTGTGGCTTTTTTATTAATGACTTTGTGAGTGTTTTTAGAGGTCGGCGTATTTGATAATGCCGGTTTTGACTCTACAGGTGTGGGAACTGCAGGCGCAATGATCTCTGGCTGAGTGGTTTTACAGCTGCATAGCAATACAATGGCAAAGCATAAGATCAAGTGACGCATTTTGTTCCTTTTTAAAAAATATATTTCCATATTTTAACACAATCCATTGTGTTCAGTTATTGACTGTTTTTAGCGCGAAGTAATCCCGATTGCAAAAATAAGTGACTTGATTTTATATCAAGTGGTTCTTGTTGATAAGGTTTTAGTGCCTCAATAGGGAAGTTTTTTTGTAATTGCTCAATACTAGCTTCAGGGTTGTTTTTAGCATGCTCCGTAATCGCTTCTAAAAACGTGAGTGACTGTTTTAGTTTAACTTTATCGACTAAATCGCCATGCCCAGGAATAAAAAGTGACAGCGTATTATTATTTATATATTTTTTTAATAAGCATTGCCATTGCTTAAGCTCGCCATGCCCAGGGTAGGGTAACCAATCGATGATATCACCACCAATTAAGGTTTTACCTTTGTCGGCAAGTAGTGTTAAATCGCCATTAGTATGTGCCTGGTGCGGGTTTATAGTGAGTGTATAGCCACCTAAATCTAACGTTTTAGATTCACTAATACTCATTTTTGGTGGTGTTAATTGATAGTCTTGCCAGCGAAATAAGCGCTTTTTAGCGCGGGTAAGCTTTTCTCGCCATTGAACTTGCTCAGCATCGGGTAAGGTGGCTAATCGTTGATAGCTCAGCTCAATGCTTTTCTCGAATCCCTCTAGCTTGTCTGTTAAGGCTTGCTGGTAAAGCGAAAAGTCGTTAGCGACTTGTTGGTGAGTAATAAGTTTTGCGTCTGGGAAGTAATGCTGCATAACCGCCATCCCCAGTAAGTGATCGTCATGAAAGTGGGTTGCAACTAAATAACACAAAGGCGTCTTTAGACGTTGTTTTAGCTCAGTTACCAGTTGTTCTACCGCCGCAAAGTTACCACTGGCATCAACGAGTAATGCACATTCACTGCCTTCAATTAATACTTGGTTAGAGTCGTAAAAACGAAGTCTTTCAGGTTGCTTAAGAAATTGAATATTAGCTGACAACGGTTGCCACTCAATTGCCGCCTCGCTTTTTGTTTGCATAAACAAGCAAATTAAAGGCAGTAAGCACTTACCTATTTTTTGAGCTTTACTTAAAAATGGTTGCATCTTTATCTCTAGCTGTATTTTTGACGGTAAAAACAATAAAAGCGCAAAATGCGCTTTTATTTAGTGTGCTCAGAGTTCGAGCTTAAATACTGACTCAATTTATCAATGAGTTGATCTTGATATTCAAGCTCAACTGATTTTTGAGTTTTCGCTTCAAGCAATTCGTGGCTTAAATTTAAGGCAGCCATAAGTAATGCTTTTTGATCATTTCTGACTGTTGAACGTTGTTTCATTTGTTCAACTAAATCATTCAGATTTTTGGCGGCCGCTTTTAGTGCCTCTTCTTGCCCCGCAGGACAAGCAAATTGCTGCTCTTTACCAAGCAATTCAACAGTGACTCGCTGGTTTTGCAGCTCAGACATTAGCTTGCCTGTTGCGCGCTTTGTAATTTATCTAACAATGATGACAAGGTAGTACTTGCATCTTTTTGTTTTTCTTCATTTTCAAGGGCTTCTAACTGCAATAACTCATTTTCATCAAGTAGCTTGCTGTTTTGCTCTTTAAGCTCTGAAATATCAGTTTGTAACTGATTATTACGGGTAATTAGTTGGTCGATCAGTTGTTCGAGTTGTTGAAGAGTGTTGTTGTTCATAAATGCGCTCATATAACTGTAATTAATGTCATGCAAATGTAAAGCAAAGTGTGTTTATTTGCCAGCATTTACGCTGGTTTTAGGTGATTTTTATTCTATGTTAAGGGATAATTCACGCTATTGGCTTTTTCATTCAGAAGCGGTTCACGTAAACCCCCGCTTTTGCTGGTATCGATTGTCAAAGTAGTGTGCTTATGGTTCACTGATTTTATTAAATAGCGTATGGTGAAAATAAATAATGCTTAGTTACAGACACTCCTTTCATGCGGGTAACCCTGCCGATGTACTTAAACATTTAGTGTTAGCGCAAGTACTGGGTTATCAAACAATTAAAGATAAGCCGCTTGACTATATTGATACGCATTCGGGGGCTGGTTTTTTTGAGCTTGCTGCACCTGACGCGCAAAAAACCCAAGAGTACCAAGATGGCATTGAAAAACTGTGGCAACATACTAGCCAACACAGTGCCTTAAATGACTACATTGAACTAATAAAATCATTTAATGAGAGCGCATCGCTGGCGTTTTACCCAGGCTCACCAAAAATAGCCGAGCACTTTTTACGCCGTCAAGATAAGGGCTGGTTTTTTGAGCTGCATCCGCGAGATTTAGTCTTACTTGAAGAAAACATGCAAGGTAAGCGTTCTATTCGTGTACGCGGCGAAAATGGGTTTGCAGGCTTAATTGGTTTGTTACCGCCAGCTTCGCGCAGAGCCTGTGTGTTAATAGACCCACCTTATGAAATAAAAGACGATTACAATACGGTAGTACAAACCATTGTTAAAGCACATCAACGCTTTGCAACAGGGACTTACATGATCTGGTATCCGGTTGTGGACAGAGAACGTATTGATAATATGGAGCAGGGTTTAATTGACGCGGGCATTAAAAATATTCAATTATTTGAATTAGGTACTGAAGCAGATACAGAAGTACATGGTATGACCGCCTCTGGAATGATAGTGATAAATCCACCCTGGAAGCTGAAACAAACTATGGATGACGTGTTACCTGAACTAGTAAGCTTGTTGAGTAAGCCAAGTGGCTTTTATCGCAGCGAGCAGTTAGTTGCCGAATAAAAATAAATAAGCCTAGGGTCTGTTGACCTTTGCGGATTAAAATTTGTTCAAACTAGGGGCGGTTTAATCGCGGCGCGAGGTTTGTAACCTAGTGGGCTAAGTAAAAACCGAGCAAAGCTTCCGCGTCCTGCTCACGCCCCTTACCTACATCCATGTAGGCAACAAAGAGTAAATCAGAACCCTTCGGGCAGCGCCTGTTTGGCATTGATGCTGCGTTATCGCCTATTTATGGGGAATAACCACACCACATAGGCTCTGCCTTGCCTAAATACCAAACAGACTGCTGCAAATTTAACCTTGAAAGATCAACAGACCCTAGTTTAACTGGGCTTTATACTGATATGCTTAGATGCGGAGTATTGTTACGCTTAATTAAAAGTAAACAGCGTTAAAGGTTGCAAGTTGCTTGCCTGCCTCATTTTGTAATACTAATTTTTCACCGTTAATTTGCCATTGCGTTGCTGCTTGCAGCACACCCGCCATGGCGCTTTCTTGTTCCATATTTTCATGACACATTTTTTGCGTGGTTGCTAACTGCGTAAAAGTAACCGTTTGCTTCGATACTTCATAACCGCCATTAAAGTTATTGCACCCTAAAAAACCGTGCACAGTGTTGTCACTATTAAATTGAATAAATGGCTCTTTAGTATTCACTTCAACGGGATTGCCATCGATTAAAACGGCTTTGAAGTAGGTATTTACTAAGTCAACGTCTGGCTTTGACGCTACTTTTGAAACAATAATTTCTAAAGGCTTTGATGAGGCCGTATTAGCAAAAGGCGAGTTACTTGTTGTGCTGGTGTATAGTAAGTTTCCTTGATTATTAATGGTTGCGCGCACGCTGTAGCGATGGGCTGGATCAATTTTTTCAAGGTTGTATTCAAGCTCTACTTTATACGGCGGTGCGCCTACTAAATCAATTACCTGCTCAGAAATAACGGTTGCTGCCACATCCATTTTTGACACATCAACCAAGGTAACGGTTAGCTGTGAATTAGGCGCTAATAGGCTGCGATCTAGGTAGCTAACTTGCACTGGTAGAGAGGCTGTTGTTTGTTTCACAGCGCTATTTTGCTGTGCGGTGTCATCGTTACATGCGCTAAGCATAAGTGTGCCACTTGCTAAAAAACATAGGCCTGCAACCGACTTTAAGATTGAGTTTGGCTTTGGTGAGAACATAACAGTTCCTAGATATAATTACGGATATAAACAGTAGCATACGGCTAAGTTACTTAATCATCGCTTAACTTGTAAATACAGCCAATACAGAAAGTTGAGATATAAAAAAAGACGCTTGGCGCCTTGATTCGTTACTTATTTTTTAACGTATTTAGTTAAAATTACAATACGTTGTCCATCAACACGCCCTTCAATATGTTCTGGGTTGCTAGTTAAGCCAATATTGCGCACAGCAGTACCGCGCTTTGCAGTTAAGCTGCTACCTTTCACATCTAAGTCTTTTATTAAGGTGACGGTATCGCCAGCTTGTAGCACTACGCCATTACTATCAATGTGTTTAATATCATCATCTTCAGCAAGCGCTTGCTGAGCCCATGTTAATGTGTCTTCTTCAAGGTAAATCATATCAAGTGCGTCTTGTGCCCAGCCATTATCGGCTGCTAGTCGTGTCAGCATGCGATAAGCAACAACTTGTACCGCCGGTGTTTGGCTCCACATGCTGTCATTTAAACAATGCCAATGAGTAGGAGTTAAATCGCGGGTGCCCTCAATTTGATCTTTACATGTTTGACAGGTGTAAATGCATTTATCTGAATGAGCTTCGGTAACTGGAGGTACTTCGTATACAGTTAAGTTATCTGTTGCTGCGCAGAGTTCACATTGGTTGTTGCTACGCTCTATTAAGGCTTGTTCAATGCTCATATTAGGGGCTCTTGTGAGTTTATAAAAAATTTATAATCGCATTATACCTTATAACCATAACCTTTGGGTATGCTCAGAGCGGCTGATAGCAGCAAAACCTTATAAAAAATAAGGTTAATAAAGGTTTTTATTTTAAGAATATAAATTTAGGCTTAGTCGCTTGTTTTTTATTCGAATTAAAATTGCAGCAAGTCTTTAAAGTTTCACTATACTGGTTAGGTATAACAATAAAAATAACGCTTACATCACTGCAAAACAGGAAGGGTAATGCCAAATAATCCAGACGTAAAAAATTCATCTATTTTGGTCACTCAATATATTGCTAGGCAACCCATTTTTCATGCTGATAGAAGCATTTTTGCCTTTGAGTTACTTTATCGCGATTCAGTTAATAATGCCTTTCCTGCGGGAACAACCGACGGGCAGGCCACTGGGCGACTTTTTTTTAATGCGTTAATGCTGGTTGGGGTGGAAAAGCTGGCGCTTAATCAGACCGTGTTTATAAACCTATCTAGCGAAGGGCTTTTAGAGGATTTACCTACATTATTGCAGCCTGAAAATACTGTAATTGAAATTGTTGAGCGTACTGAAAATATCGAGCTTGTTACTCAACGAGTAACTGAGCTAAAAAAAGCAGGGTATGTATTTGCGTTAGATGATTATGACGCGCATGAAAAATGGCAACCTTTGCTCAGTTTGGTTGATTATATAAAGCTTGAAGTAGAAGAGCCTATAATAAAAACCACCATGCTACTTAAAAAGCTCAAACGCAATCACCCTGAGGTTAAAATAGTGGTAGAGCGAATTGAAACCTATGACGAATTTAGGCAGCTTAAAGAAGCTGGATGCGATTACTTTCAAGGATTCTTTTTTGCACGGCCAGAAATGCTCAGTTACGGTAATGTTGAGCCGTTAAAAATGGCGGTTTTTGATTTATTGCGCTGCACATCTCGTCCTGACTTGGATTTTAACGAAATTAATCAACGTATTTCTAAAGATGTGGGTTTAACCGCACGTGTTCTCAAACTAGTTAATGCCCGCTCTGCTAATAAAAATTTAGTGATTACGTCAATTCCACAAGCGGTTGTGTATTTAGGGGAAGATTCTATTAGAAAGTTTGTACGAGTACTGGCGCTGAGCGAACTTGGCTCAGACAAACCTAGTGAGCTTACTCGTTTAGGTTTATGTAGAGCGCAGTTTATGCAATTGATTTTAGAGCCCGGCGGAAAGATTATTGCAGAGCAAGGCTATTTAGTCGGCTTGATGTCGGTGCTTGATGCTATTTTAGATATGGAACTGGAAGCTATTGCCAAAGAGTTTAGTTTAGGGGCTGAGTTATCTGGTGCACTTTTAAGTTTTGATGGCATGATGGGGAACTCATTACATTTAATAAAAGCAGTAGAAGAAGATAACTGGCAATTGGCTAAAAAGTTGCTAGAGACTATTCGCCCTGCATCAGATATAGAGCTGGTGTATACAGCCATGTTAGATGCGCGCCAATATGCGGATGAGTTATTAGCCACCATTATTGAACAAGACTAACGCAAAACGTTTGGGTATGATTGGCACATATTGATTTTTACTTAGTATTACACCATGCGTTTACTTTTACCTATCACGACTATTTTAATTGCCTTAGCTTTATTGATCCCCGGGGTGACACAGCCGGTGTTGAGTATGGAAGGCAAAATTGATAAATCTAAACTTGCTCAAGCTGGTATTGAAATGCTGGCAGATGAAGGAAATCAAAACACCCGCAATATGCTAATGATGGTCTCGAGTATGTTGGGGTTAGACAAACTTGAAGGTGAGATCAGCGCTTATCAAAAAACGCGTAGTATTTGGGGCACCGTTAACGAACTGGCCGATAACAAAAACTACTTAGTGGCGATATTAGTGGCGTTTTTTTCAATAGTGATCCCAACAATTAAGCTGCTGCTTCAATTGTTTTATTGTGCACTGAAGGAGACTTCGTTTAAGTACAAGCTTGGTAAAGTGATAATTGGCTTAAGTAAATGGAGTATGGTGGATGTGTTTGTTATTGCATTAATCGTGGCTTACATGGCTGGTAATGCAAACGCGAACTCAGAAGACTTACTAAATATGCATGCTGAGTTTGGTACTGGTTTTTGGTATTTTACCGGCTATTGCCTGTTCGCTATTGCGGCTAGTAGCTTGATAAAGCCAGTGGTAAAAACCAGTTAATGATTGAGTTTTAAACGCAGTTACCATAAACTTTTAGCGTCTATTTACTTTTAGGTTATTTCATTGCAACGTATTTACTGTATTTTACTCACGCTGACCTTGCTACTCACTTTTGTGGGTCAAGCTGTTGCGTCTGTATCTATGGTATGTGATATGCCGCATATGAACATGGCAACCCATGCATCGATGCAGCATAGTGAAATGGCAATGAGTGACGACGCTGATACAACAACCATGTCTATGGATTGCTGTAGTGAGCAAAGCACGTTAACCCAAGATTGCAGTTGCCCGATGAGTGCTTGTAATTCGCATTCGGCCTTGCACGTAAACTCGCTATTTATAGCCTCTAAATTATCCTCTGAAAAAGTGCACCTTGCTGTCATGCAGCGCCAACCTAATTTTGCACGATCTCTTTATCGTCCTCCTATGCCTGCATAACCGCAGGATAGGTGTATTCAAAATCTAGCCATTTAGCTTTTTGTCATCTATCTGCTTAAAAATTTAATCGTTTTTTATTTTTTAAATTTAAGTGGAGCAAGTGATGAATCACTTCGCAGTATTAAAAGCCGTTTGTGTGAGCAGCTTATTGAGCATTAGTGTCTCTGTACACAGTGCTGAACTGAGTTTAAATGAGGCAATTAACTATGCCTTAAACCATGAGCCTTGGCTTAAAGCCAGCAAACAAAAACAAGCATCAATTGAAGCAAAAAGTATTGCCGCAGGTACCTTACCTGATCCGGTACTCACGCTAGGGTTAATGAACTTACCCACTAATGGTTTTGCTTTTGATCAAGAAAATATGACCCAATTTAAAGTAGGAATTAGCCAATCGTTAAGCCGAGGCGATAGTTTAGCATTGCAGTAAAAAGCACTGTCTCAGTCGGCTGCGGCAGAGCCTTGGCTTCGTAAAGATAGACTCGCGCAGGTAAAAACCACAGTGACCGAGTCATGGCTCAATGCGTTCAGAGCGCAGCGAACTATTGCACTTATTGAGCAGGACAAAGCCTTGTTTACTCAGCTAATCGATATTACCGAATCAAGTTATGTAAGCTCGGTGGGTAAAACACGCCAACAAGATATTATTCGTGCGCAATTAGAGCTAACCCGCCTTGAAGATAAACTAATGCAACTTGATCAACAGCTACAAGGTGCTAAAAAGCGGTTAACACAATGGTTGCCCATCGACATGCTAAGCCAGCCTGTTGGTGATGACTTTTCAGCGCTTGCAGCGTTAAAAAACTACACGGAATTAGAGTTTCAGCAATTAATGGCATTGCTATTAAAGCACCCCGCTATTATGGCGATTGATAATGCAATAGAGGCAAAGCAAACTCAAATAAGTGTGGCTGAGCAAGGCTATAAACCGCAAATTGGTGTGAATATGGGATATGGTTATCGCGATGATATGCCAATGGGTGGCTCACGAGCCGACCTTTTCTCTGTAGGAGTGAGTATAGATTTACCGCTATTTACCGACAATCGCCAAGATCAACTCGTTAATGCCGCGATTGCTGATAGCGAAGAGGCAAAAACACAAAAATTAATTGCCCTTAAAAAGCTACAAGGAATGTACTTTAAGGAAGTCAGCCAACTAACACGATTAAGTCAGCGAGCAGCGCTCTATAAAACTAAATTATTGCCGCAAATGGCCGAGCAATCCCAAGCGACCCTTAATGCTTATACTCGCGATGATGGTAATTTTTCGGATGTGATGCAAGCGCGGATCAGCGAATTAAATGCCAAAATAGACGCACTTAATATTCATGTTGATCAAAAAATTATTATTGCACGGTTAAATTATTACGCCAGTGCTGATGACGCCAGCTTAAAAAACTTATCACAGCAGGAGCTAACCTATGAATACTAATTTAAAATTGTCATTGGTGGCTATATGCAGTGCAGCGCTGACGGCCGGGGTGTTATTGAGCTTGCCAGCTGAGCACACTATGCCAAGCAATGACAAAACCAGTAGTAAAAAAGAGCCGCTTTATTGGGTGGCACCAATGGACAGTAATTATCGTCGTGATGAACCGGGTTTATCACCTATGGGTATGGATTTAGTGCCTGTTTATGAAGAGTCAGACAGTGGCGCCAATGAAGGCCCCGGCAGTGTTAAAATTTCACCTACCGTGATCAACAACTTAGGTGTACGCACGGCACCGGTGGAGTTTGCAGCGCTG
Source organism: Pseudoalteromonas sp. TB41 (assembly GCF_000497975.1). NCBI lineage: Bacteria > Pseudomonadati > Pseudomonadota > Gammaproteobacteria > Alteromonadales > Pseudoalteromonadaceae > Pseudoalteromonas > Pseudoalteromonas sp. TB41. The sequence continues at coordinate 50,377 of NZ_AUTH01000077.1, forward strand.
GAAAATGAAGTCAACACGGTAGGCTATGTACAGTATAACCAAGACCAGCTCATTCATATTCATCCGCGGGTAGAGGGCTGGGTAGAGACATTATATGTGAAGGCCGCAGGCGATCAGGTTAAACAAGATGAGCCACTTTATACCTTGTATTCACCGCAATTAGTCAATGCCCAAGAAGAGTTTGTTTTAGCGTTAAAGCGCAATAATCCGGTGTTAATTCGGGCGGCTAAAGCACGTTTAAAATCGCTTAATGTGTCTGAGGGTTTTATTTCACGCTTACAAAAAAGTCAGCAAGTGCTACAAAATATTACTTTTTATTCTCGCCAAGGTGGCGTTGTTGATGAGCTTAATATTCGTGAAGGGTTTTACGTTAAACCAGATACATCAATGATGAGTATTGCTCAGCTTGACGAAGTGTGGGTTGAGGCTGAGGTATTTGAACGCCAAGCAGAACTTATTCGTGTTGGTTTACCGGTAACCATGACACTCGATTATTTAAGTGGTCAACGTTGGCAAGGGCAAGTGGATTATATTTACCCTACTTTAGATGCTAAAAATCGTACTTTACGAGTGCGTTTGCGCTTTAATAACGAAGGTCATCAGTTAAAACCAAATATGTTTGCGCAAGTGAGTATTCATAGCCAAAAAGCTGAAAAGCAGTTAATTGTGCCTAAAGAGGCGGTTATTCGCACTGGTAGCCAAAACCGCATTGTAATTGCGCTTGGTGAGGGGCGTTTTAAATCGGTTGAAGTAACCTTAGGGCGAAGCGATGCGACTCATACTGAGATTTTATCGGGTGTTATGGCTGAAGATGAAGTGGTTACTTCTGCGCAGTTTTTAATTGATTCAGAGTCGAGTAAAAGCTCTGACTTTAAGCGTATGCAAGCACCTTCGCACAGCACCATGACAATGAGTGATAGTGCCCCAAGTATGGCTACTGTGAATGGAGTGATTAATAGCATAGACCCTAGCACACGGGTTATGAATATTAGCCGTGAGGCGATTGAAAAGTGGGGGCGCGGACCTGCAACTATGGACTTTGTGTTAGCAAAAAATGTAACCATTGAGGCGTTTAAGCTAAATGATGAAGTTATATTTACCTTTAGTATTGAGCAAGGTGAGTTTGTGATCCATACAATGACTTCTGTGCATGCTATGCACAGTCAGCACGAGTAGGAGTGGTTATGATTACTGCAATTATTCGCTGGTCTGTTGTTAATCGTTTTTTTGTACTGTTACTGACCGCAATACTTATTGGTGGCGGCTTGTATGCTGTAAAAAACACCCCAGTAGATGCCTTACCCGATTTATCTGATGTACAGGTTATTGTTAAAACATCTTACCCTGGGCAAGCGCCGCAAGTAGTGCAAGATCAGGTCACATTTCCTATAACCACGGCGATGTTATCGGTACCAGGGGCGCAAACAGTACGCGGTTTTTCGTTTTTTGGTGACTCCTACGTGTACGTTATTTTTGACGAAGACACCGATTTATACTGGGCGCGAAGTCGTGTTCAAGAATATTTAAGTCAAGTATCTGCGCGTTTACCCAATACGGCAATTGCAGAGCTTGGCCCCGATGCCACAGGAGTTGGTTGGGTGTATTTATATGCACTCACTGATACCACAGGTAAGCATGACATAAGCCAACTACGCAGTTTACAAGATTGGTTTTTAAAGTTTGAACTGCAAACTGTGCCCGGTGTATCCGAAGTAGCATCGGTAGGTGGCATGGTGAAACAATACCAAGTTAACGTACAGCCCGATAAGTTACGTGCCTATGGTATTCCGCTAAGCCTTATTCAAACTGCCATTAAGCAAGGTAACCAAGAAATGGGGGCATCAGTTGTTGAAATGGCAGAAGCCGAATACATGGTTACCAGCACTGGCTATGTAAAAAGTGTGGCTGATTTAGAAGCGATTCCTCTAGGTATAAACGCTAACGGTACTGCACTACAGTTGCGTGATGTTGCTAATGTGCGTTTAGGTCCTCAAATGCGCCGTGGTGTTGCCGAGCTTAACGGCGAAGGCGAGGTGGCTGGTGGCGTAGTAGTGATGCGCTTTGGTGAAAACGCGCAAAAAACTATAGAGCTCGTCAAAGCTAAATTGGAGTCACTTAAAAAAGGCCTGCCTGAGGGGGTTGAAATTGTACCTGTGTACGATCGCTCTCACTTAATAAAAGACGCAGTTGATAACCTCACCTCTAAATTAATGGAAGAGCTTATTGTAGTGGCTTTAGTGTGTGTGGTGTTTTTATTTCATATACGCTCATCGCTGGTGGCTATTATTACCTTACCGTTAGGTATACTCACCGCTTTTATTATTATGTATTGGCAGGGAATTAACGCCAATATCATGTCATTAGGCGGGATTGCTATTGCGATTGGTGCTATGACTGATGGTGCGATTGTGATGATTGAAAACATGCACAAGCATATGGAGAAAAAACCGCTAACAGATGAAAACCGTTGGCAAGTGGTGATTGACTCTGCCAGTGAAGTTGGGCCTGCGTTATTTTTTAGCTTATTAATCATTACCGTGAGCTTTATGCCGGTATTTATTTTAGAAGCTCAGGAAGGGCGAATGTTTGCGCCATTAGCGTACACAAAAACCTATGCAATGGCAGCTTCTGCTGGCTTAGCAATTACCTTAGTACCCGTGCTGATGGGTTATTTCATTCGGGGTAAGGTGATATCTGAAAATAAAAACCCAGTTAACCGTTTACTGGTAAATAGTTATAAGCCACTGTTAAACACAGTCTTAAAATTTCCAAAAAGCACCTTGCTGATTGCACTAGCTATCACTTTAGTGGGCTTTTATCCGGTAAATAAAATAGGCAGTGAATTTATTCCACCTCTTGATGAAGGTGATCTAATGTATATGCCGACTACTTACCCAGGAATTTCAATAGGTAAAGCGCGCGAGCTATTGCAGCAAACCGATAAATTGATTGCCACTGTGCCCGAGGTAAAAACCGTATTTGGTAAAATTGGACGAGCGGAAACGGCAACCGATCCGGCACCACTGACCATGATTGAAACCTTTATACAGTTTAAGCCTAAGGAGCAGTGGCGCGAAGGCATGACCACTGAAAAGCTCAAGCAAGAGCTGGATGCTTTAGTAAAGCTCCCAGGACTCACAAACGCTTGGGTAATGCCAATTAAAACGCGGATAGATATGCTGGCTACAGGGATTAAAACCCCTGTGGGTATAAAAGTCGCGGGCCCTAATTTGAATGAAATTCAAAAAATAGGTCAACAAATAGAGGTATTACTTAAAGATCTTCCCGGTACGGCGTCTGTTTACTCAGAGCGTGTAGCGGGTGGGCGTTATATTAAGGTAGATATTAACCGTGAAAAAGCAGCGCGCTACAGTTTAAATATTGCTGATGTGCAACAAGTAGTCGCAACCGCTATTGGTGGCATGAATGTGACTGAAACGGTTGAGGGTCAAGAGCGCTACCCAGTAAATATTCGTTATCCGCAAGCGTACCGTGACTCCCCAGAGGAGTTAATGCTGCTGCCTATTGTAACCACTGCTGGGCAACGCATTGCACTTGCCGACGTGGCTGATGTATACATTAGCGATGGCCCTCCTGGCATAAAAAGTGAAAATGCCCGTTTAAATGGTTGGAGCTTTATTGATATTAAAGATACTGACATTGGCAGCTACGTAGAAAGTGCTCAGCAGTTACTAAACGAGCAGCTAATTTTACCCGCAGGGTATTCTATAACTTGGGCAGGGCAATACGAATATATGGAGCGCGCTAAGGCCAAACTGAGTTATGTGTTGCCGTTAACCTTAGCCATTATTGTGGTACTGCTTTACCTGAATTTTAGAAGCTTCACTGAAGTATTTATTATTATGGCGACATTACCACTGGCGATGATAGGGGGTATTTGGCTCATGTATTTAGAAGGCTTTAATTTCTCTGTTGCTGTGGGGGTCGGCTTTATTGCCCTTGCTGGGGTGGCCGTAGAAATAGGCGTTATTATGTTGGTGTATTTAAATCAAGCGTATAAAGCGCAGGTACAGGCCGCCTCTCAATTAGGAAAAAGCATGAGTATTGAGCAGCTTAAGCATGCCATATTAGAAGGCGCCGGTTTGCGCGTTCGCCCGGTAATGATGACGGTAGCAACCATAGTGATTGGCCTGTTACCGGTGTTATATGGCACAGGCACGGGGAGTGAAGTAATGAGTCGAATAGCCGCCCCCATGGTTGGCGGTATGTTTAGCGCCATTGTTTTAACATTGCTGGTATTGCCTGCTGTGTATTTATTATGGCGAAAGCGAAACCTATAATTTTTACACTGGTTGTGTAACTTGTACTGTAAAAAATCAGTGCAAGTTACCCATCTTTACTTTACCTGCTGATTTTATTGTGTTTTTTATTGGCATGATTCACGCATCTATTTAATCATTAGGGTTAAATAGTAAGGAACGCACATGCAAGTTAAAACAATCCAAGAAGTGTTCGATTGGACCGTTCAATTTCACACACAAATGGCCGCTAATTTTTTTAGTGTAAAGGACCTACTCGGGGAGCATAACAAACAGCTAATTGATTATTGTGTTGAGTATGAAAAAAAGCTCGCTGAGGATTTAATTGGCTTTAAAGCCATCACGCAAATAAACACATTAGATACGTATTGTTATGAATATTTTTCAGAGCACTCAGAAATTATTAACTTTACTGATTTAGATCGCAGTAACCAATTAGATGAGCAAGTAATTCAAGAATACTTATCAAAGCAGCATCAAAAAGTATTGAACGCATATAGTTATTTGGCTGATAAAGCACAATCACCTGAGGCTCAAGAAAAACTAAGTGAGCTGTTGCAACTTGAAGAGCAAGGATTAAAGCAAATGATACAAAGCATTAATCGTCATGCAGATATGTAGCAACAAGTGTTACGCATAAAAAAGGCGCTGTAATAAGCGCCTTTTTCGTGTGTAAAATAATAGAGCACATTTAACTTTGCTCTACATCAACCACTAAGTCACTCGTAATTGACTCAAGAGCGTTAATTACTTCGTCTTTGTTAAGCCCATTAGGCAGGCTAACGGTGGCAACGGCACTAAAAATTGGCACCCCCCAGTTTGGCGCACTTTGCTGCCTTGAGTTTAAGTTCGTAATATTAGCGCCTTTATGACGAATAACACTTGCCAACTCCTGGACTATACCGGGGCGATCGTTCCCGGTGATCACAAAATTAAGCTGCTCGAGTTCAACAGGCTCAATTTCGGTGTTGCCTTTTTCAATACGAACATCTAATTTAGGAAGCCCATTAAGCGCATCTTGAAATGCCTGTAAATGCTCTTCAGCCACCTCAACTTGTATAATGCCAGCAAAGTGGCCAAGCAAATGACTTAAATTACTGCTTAACCAATTACCGTGGTTTTCCAATATAACCGATGAAATACTTTCTACTAAACCGGGGCGATCTTCCCCTAAAATGGTTATTACCAACTGCTTCATAATAGTTCTCTTTTTAAGCCCAAATGAAAAAATAAATGCATAGGCATTAAGTGATGCGATCTAATGTATGTGATTCTTAATGTATGTAAAAGCTAACCACAAAAGGATTGTTATATCTTAATAGGTTACTTTATTATTGTTATATTAGATGCCCATTGAGTATTGTCTTGGATAAATAGTTTGTCCAATTAATAATTGATTTAGTTTATTAATAACACATAAATAAATACAATTATTTAATAAAATAATACTTTAATATTATTTTGTGGTTCCAGTAAAGAATTATTACGACTGTAACATTACTGTCACTTTGATGAAATATAATGCGCCCAACGTTAAGATATAAGGGTGTTTTGATGACTTCAAATCCGAATAAACCGACTTTTAATACGGATCGAAGCCGTCTATTTAAAGACCGGTTTGCTAAGTTTGGCATAACCGCAGGCGGTATAATGGTATTAATAGCACTGCTATTGATCTTTTTTTACCTTCTTTATGTAGTGCAGCCTATTTTCGAGTCAGCTAAAGTTGAAAAGCGCGCTAGCTTTAATGTTGCTAATGCTGAGCAAATAGTTGGGCTTGGTGTTGAAGAGCAAACTGAGGTTGCTTACTTACTTGATAATCAAGGCCAAGTTAACTTCTATAGTGTTGATAAAGCAAACTTTGGTAAAAAACTAAAAACACTTAATGCCACTTTACCTGCGAAGGTAACCAGCTTTGCAAATAGTGCTCCTTTTCAAGGTCATTATGCGTATGGCTTAGAAAATGGCACCGTGACTATTGTTGCGCCTAAGTTTTTAGTCACCTTCCCTAATAATGAACGTAAATTAAGCCCGCGTTTAGGTTATCCATTGGGTGAGATGGCGTTAGAAGTTGATGAACAAGGTGCTGCTATTAAGCGTTTTGCCTTTAGCCATTATGAGGACAAAACAGCCGTTGTGGCACTTACCGCCGATAAACGTGTGGTATTTAGCAGCTTTGTAGCCGAAGAAAATATGTTTACCGGTGAAGTCGAATGGCAAGTTGAACGTACCGAATTGAACGTTGATGGTCGCGTAGATGAGTTATTAATGTCGCCGGATACCACCCGCACATTTGTTCGCTCTGCTAATCAAATTTACGTATTCGATACTCGCTACCCAAGTGAAGTAGAGCAAATCCAATTATTATCTGCCAACGAAGAAAACGCTAATATTGTGTCATCACAATTATTAGCTGGTGCTAACTCCCTGATGTTGGCCAATGATAATGGTGAAATATCGCAGTGGTTTGAAGTAAACACTGACTCAGGTCGCGAGTTTCAAAAAATTCGTTCGTTTGAAACCACTAAGCAAAGTAAGCTCAATGTTTTTACTGAATTCTACCGCCGTACCTTTTTTACAACGGGTCAAAATGGTGAGCTAGGTGTTTATTACACAACCAGTGAAGCAAAGTTGTGGCAAGGTAAAGTCAGTGAAGGTGCAATTGAACAGTTTGCTATTGCTCCGCGTTCAAATGCGGCATTGATTTTGGCTGATAACAAGCTAACGGTATTAGAAATTCATAACGAACACCCAGAAGTAACGTGGTCAGCGCTTTGGCAAGAAGTATGGTACGAGGGTTACCCTGAGCCGGGTTATATTTGGCAATCAACGTCTGCAAGTGATGATTTTGAATCTAAGTTCTCACTGGTACCAATTTCATTTGGTACTTTAAAGGCTGCTATGTATGCAATGTTATTTGCTGTGCCTATTGCTATTTCAGCCGCTATTTACACCGCTTACTTTATGTCGAGCGAATTACGTCGCGTAGTTAAGCCGACCGTTGAAATAATGGAAGCTTTGCCAACGGTAATACTCGGCTTTTTAGCTGGCTTGTGGTTAGCGCCTTTAATTGAAGAGCACCTGCCGGCTATTGTTGGCTTACTCGTATTACTGCCATTAGGTATTTTAGCAACCGCTTTAGGTTGGACTAAATTACCTGCAGCTATTCGCCATAAAATTCCTGAAGGCTCACATTCAATTTTATTAATTCCTGTGGTGTTATTTATTGGTTGGTTGTCATTTGCGATGAGCGAAAGTATTGAACTGTGGATGTTTGATGGCAATGTGCGTCAATACTTAACCAATGAGCTTGGTATGACTTTCGATCAGCGTAACTCGCTTGTGGTTGGTATTGCGATGGGCTTTGCGGTTATTCCTACTATCTTCTCAATTGCCGAAGATGCGGTATTCAGCGTTCCTAAGCATTTATCCAATGGATCGTTAGCATTAGGTGCAACGCAGTGGCAAACGCTAATTCGCGTGGTGTTACTTACGGCTAGCCCAGGTATTTTCTCTGCGGTCATGATGGGGTTAGGTCGCGCCGTAGGCGAAACCATGATTGTACTGATGGCAACCGGTAATACGCCGATTATGGATTGGAGTATTTTCCAAGGTATGCGTACCTTAGCCGCTAATATTGCCGTCGAAATGCCAGAGTCGGAAGTGGGGAGTTCGCATTATCGAATTCTATTCTTAGCCGCCTTTGTATTATTCATATTTACCTTTATTTTCAACACCGTTGCTGAATTTGTTCGTCAGCAGCTGCGTGAAAAATATAGCTCAATGTAAGTGGAGAAACACGACATGGTAAAGCAGTGGTTTAGGTCTGGTTCTCCTTGGATTTGGATGACCGGTGGTGCTGTCAGCATCAGTTTAATTTCAGTAATTGGTTTACTCGCCATGATTGCATGGAAGGGACTAAGCTTTTTTTGGCCATCTCAAGTTATGCAGTATGAGCTTGAAGGTTCAATTGCTAAGCAAACCGTTATTGGTGAAATTTATGACCGTGAATTAGTACCTAAGTCGCGTTTAGCGGCAACCGGTATTGATGTTTCTAAATTTGAAAAAGACGAGGTTGAGCGTTTACTAATTAAAACCGGTAATCGTGAGTATGTAGATTTAGACTTTCGCTGGATACTTGAAACTGATATTACACAAAGCTCAGCACCAAAAGCACTCGCGGTATTTGAGCGTAGCAAAAACGGTAACTTTTACGGTTATGTAGAATCAGTAATCAAAGACGGTGAAACAATAACTACAGATAAAGTTGAAACATTACATGATCTTGTAGAGCGTGCGGTTGACTTAAATGACGAAGCACTGGATTTACAAAATGGTGATATTGGTCATATAAACTACGAGTTAGAGCGTTTACGTTTGCAGGAAAAAGCCTATTTGCTTGATAACGAGCTAACTGATGAGCGCGTAGCTGAACTTGCTCAAGCCCGTGCTGATTTACGTGCGCAATATGGTGAGCTTGAAAAAGAGTTATTTGCACTGCGTAACCAAGCTAAGCGTGACCAAGTAACTGTGAAAGATATGCGTGGTGAGATTGTTACTATCCCGCTTTATCAAGTGTTGGATGTATGGTTTCCAAACGATATGGGCTTTTTTGCTAAACTAGGCCATTACTTTGTGCAGTTAGGCAAGTTTGTTTCAGATGACCCACGTGAAGCCAATACCGAAGGCGGTGTATTTCCTGCTATCTTTGGTACGGTATTCATGGTGATGTTAATGGCTGTGATTGTGACGCCATTTGGTGTGGTTGCCGCCATTTATTTGCATGAATATGCAGCTAAAAACGCAATTACTAAAATGATCCGTATTGCGGTTATTAACTTAGCGGGTGTTCCGTCAATTGTATATGGTGTATTCGGTCTAGGTTTCTTTGTGTATATGGTAGGTGGCAGTGTTGACCAACTATTTTACCCAGAGTCATCGCCTACGCCTGTATTTGGTACACCTGGCGTGATGTGGTCGGCACTTACCTTGGCTATATTAACGTTGCCTGTGGTAATAGTGTCAACCGAAGAAGGTTTATCTCGTATTCCTAGTACAGTGCGCGATGGTTCATTAGCACTGGGTGCGACTAAGGTAGAAACGCTATGGCGAATCATTATTCCTATGGCCAGCCCTGCAATTATGACGGGGTTAATTTTAGCGGTTGCTCGTGCTGCGGGTGAAGTTGCACCGCTTATGCTGGTGGGTGTGGTAAAAATGGCGCCAACGTTACCGCTTGATGGTAACTTCCCATATATACATTTAGACAGAAAGTTCATGCACTTAGGTTTTCATATTTACGATGTTGGCTTTCAAAGCCCGAACGTTGAAGCGGCGCGTCCGCTGGTATATGCAACGGCCTTTTTGTTAGTGTCGGTTATTATTACCCTTAACATCACCGCCATTGGTATACGCAACCATTTACGTGAAAAATTCAGATCGCTTGAGCATTAATTTAGTATAGGTAACAAACATGATTACAGTCGCTCCAAAAGTAAACCAAGCAAAGCCAAGCTTGAAGTTAGATTTAAATAATTTAACAGACGAACAAAAAGCGCTAGAAATTAAAGATCTCGACCTTTACTACGGTGATAAACAAGCACTGAGTAAAGTAAATATGAACATTCCGAAAGGCCAAGTAACGGCATTTATCGGTCCGTCGGGTTGTGGTAAGTCAACTTTGCTGCGTTGTATTAACCGTATGAATGACTTGGTTGATATTTGTCGCATAGAAGGCGAAATAATGCTGCACGGGCAAAATATTTACGACAAAAGCGTAGATGTTGCTGCGCTTCGTCGTAATGTTGGCATGGTGTTTCAGCGTCCAAACCCGTTTCCTAAATCAATCTACGAGAATGTGGTTTACGGTCTTCGCCTGCAAGGGATTAAAGAAAAGCGTAAGCTTGATGAAGTGGTAGAGCAATCGCTACGTGGTGCGGCTCTTTGGGATGAAGTAAAAGACAGACTTCACGATAGCGCATTTGGTTTATCGGGCGGTCAGCAGCAGCGTTTAGTTATTGCTCGCTCAATTGCGATAGAGCCAGAAGTATTATTACTTGATGAACCAACATCAGCACTCGACCCGATTTCAACTTTAGTGATTGAAGAACTAATTAATGATTTAAAGAATAAATTTACTGTGGTTATTGTTACTCATAACATGCAACAAGCAGCGCGGGTATCTGATCAAACCGCGTTTATGTATATGGGTGAGCTCATTGAGTATTCAGATACCAATACCTTATTTACCACACCAACGAAGAAAAAAACTGAAGATTATATTACCGGACGCTACGGCTAGTCGGGTTAAAACGCTAAAACAATGAATTATTAAAGAAGGTCATTATGGAACACAACATTAATAAACATATTTCTGGTCGTTTTAACCAAGAGTTAGAAGATGTGCGAAACCATGTACTGAGTATGGGTGGGTTGGTTGAGCAACAACTTAATAGCGCGCTTGATGCAGTTAGCAAAAACGATGCGGTATTGGCACAAAAAGTACGTGAAAACGACTACAAAGTTAATGCAATGGAAGTCAGTATTGATGAAGATTGCACCCGTATTATTGCTAAGCGCCAACCGGCAGCCAGTGATTTACGTTTAGTAATTGCAATAGCAAAAACCATTGCTGATTTAGAAAGAATTGGTGATGAAGCTAAGCGAATTGCTAAAGTTGCACTAGACTCATTTACTAAGGATCAACAAGATTTATTAGTAAATATTGAAAATATGGGTCGCCAAGTATCTAAAATGCTGCATGACGTTTTAGATGCATTTGCACGTATGGATGTGCAACGTGCATTTGAAGTGCATAAAGAGGATGCTAAAGTAGATAGAGAGTATGAAGCTATCACCCGTCAAATAATGACGTACATGATGGAAGATCCGCGCTCAATTCCAAAAATCATGGATTTAGTATGGTCTGTTCGCTCATTAGAGCGTATCGGTGATCGTTGTCAAAACATCGCTGAATATGTCATTTATTTTGTAAACGGTAAAGATATTCGTCATACATCTCAAGAAGATATTGAAAAATCACTGTAGTGATACGAATAACTAGAAAATAAGAAAGGCAGTAATACACTGCCTTTTTTATTTTTTGTAAATAATTGAATGAGAAAAAGCGTTCACAATCTAGCTTAATGCTGTAAAATTCACGCTGAACAGCATATTGAATTGATTAAAGGGTCAGTTATGCCAACAAATTTTTTAGGTGTTTTTGCAAAATCACCTATAAAACCAATAGAAGAACACATCAGAAAAGCGCATCAAGCAAGCGAAAGTTTGATACCTTTTTTTAATCATGTTTTTAAAGAAGAATGGCAACAAGCTGAAGAGCTACGTTTAACTATTCGTAATTTAGAACGTGAAGCCGATGAAATGAAAAGAACTATACGCTTACAACTACCTGGCGGATTATTCATGCCGGTAGAGCGTACAGACCTTCTCGAATTAGTAACCCAACAAGATAAAATTGCTAATAAGGCAAAAGACATTGCTGGGCGTGTAATTGGTCGTGAGATGATCATACCAAAAGAGATTCAAGAAGACTTTTTGGCGTATGTAACTCGTTGTGTTGATGCAACAAAACAAGCATCTAAAGCGATTAATGAATTAGAAGAATTGTTAGAAACGGGCTTTAAAGGCAGAGAAGTTACTCTGGTTGAAAAAATGCTCGTAGAATTGGATGCCATAGAACAAGACACGGATGAAATGCAAATTAGAATACGCCGCCAACTACGTAAAGTAGAAAGTGAGCTAAATCCAGTAGATGTAATGTTTTTATACAAAATCATTGAATGGGTTGGCGAGCTTGCAGATATTGCAGAGCGCGTAGGATCACGTCTTGAGCTGATGTTAGCTCGTTAATTTAAAATCAGTTCAAACACGAAAGATTAAGGTTACACAATGGATATCATTGCATCTTACGGCACGGTATTAATTTTAATTGCCGCAGCAGTCGGCTTTTTTATGGCTTATGGTATTGGCGCAAATGACGTTGCCAACGCGATGGGTACATCAGTAGGTTCAAAAGCACTTACCATTAAACAAGCGATTTTTATCGCGATGATTTTTGAGTTTGCAGGTGCTTATTTAGCCGGTGGTGAAGTAACATCAACAATTCGTAAAGGGATTATTGATGCGGCCCCATTTGCCGACATTCCTGAATTGATGATTTTAGGTATGATCGCCTCTTTATTTGCCGCGGGCAGTTGGTTATTAATGGCCTCGTTTTTAGGCTGGCCGGTATCGACGACTCATTCAATCATTGGCGCTATTATTGGCTTTGCTCTGGTTGCAGTAGGCACAGAGGCTATTCAATGGGGTAAGGTTGCCGGTATCGTAGGTAGCTGGATTGTAACGCCGGCGATATCAGGTTTTATAGCGTACTTAATATTTATGAGTGCGCAAAAGCTGATATTTGATACAGACGCTCCACTTAAAAATGCCAAGCGCTTTGTACCAATATACATGGGTTTAGCTGGCTTTATTATGGCACTTGTGACCATTAAAAAAGGCTTAAAGCACATTGGTATTAATTTAGGTACCTTTGAAGGTTTTGCTATTTCTATAGGTATAGCGGTACTAGTTGCTGTTATTGGTAAAATTGCGATTTCTCGTTTAAATATCGATCCTAAAGCGGATAGAGAAATGCAGTTTAACAATGTAGAAAAAGTGTTTGCAGTACTTATGGTGTTAACAGCCTGTTGTATGGCATTTGCTCATGGTTCTAATGATGTTGCTAACGCAATTGGACCACTAGCTGCTGTTGTAAACATTGTTGAAAATAACGGTGAAATTGCGAAGAAAGCGGCTATTGCTTGGTGGATATTACCACTGGGTGGTTTAGGCATTGTTGCCGGTCTTGCTATTTTAGGCAAAAAAGTAATTAAAACCATTGGTGAAGGAATTACACATTTAACACCAAGCCGTGGTTTTGCTGCTGAATTAGCCGCTGCATCTACCGTTGTTATTGCATCGGGCACAGGCTTACCTATCTCAACTACACAAACCCTAGTGGGTGCCGTGTTGGGTGTAGGAATGGCACGTGGTATTGCCGCACTTAATATGGGTGTAATAAGAAATATTGTAGTTTCTTGGGTAATTACATTGCCAGTTGGTGCTGCCCTTGCTATTGTTATTTTCTACGTACTAAGAACCGCTTTTGGGGTTTAATAAAAAGTACTTAAAAGACTTTTAGCTTGAAAAGATCTCAACGCCCTTGGTGTTGGGGTCTTTTTATTTTCAGCCCCTAAACCACCTACTTCAGTAGGTGGTTATCATCAAATAGGCTTTGCCTGTAAAAAGTACTCATGTTAATTCCTTAGTTGATTTTTAGCGAAGTCACAAAAGGAAAAAACATGAGTAGATACGAGAAAGCATCGCATGTGTATTGGCGATGTCAATATCATATAGTTTGGACACCTAAGTATAGATTTAGGCTCCTTAAAAATAAAATAGGTAGGGATGTCTACAGGTGTATTCAGGTTTATTGCGAACAGCTTGGGTGCAAAGTTGTTGAGCTGAATGTACAAATAGCTCACGTACACTTAGTAGTAAAAGTGCCGCCAAAACTGTCAATTTCAAAGTTAATGGGCGCATTGAAAGGTAAAATAGCGTTAAAAATGTTTAGTAAATATCCGTACTTAAGAAAGAACAAGCTATGGGGTAATCATTTTTGGCAGCGAGGATACTTTGTTGATACGGTAGGCATAAACGAAGAAATAATACGAAGATATGTCAGGCATCAGCAGAAGGAGGAGAGACAAGAGCAAGCTCAGTTAACTCTGGAGTAAACAACGCCCCCTTTTAGGGGGCTAATTCAAAGCCACCTTCTTTAGAAGGTGGATCTTTTACTT